>JALOKO010000185.1 GCA_025456495.1 Bryobacterales bacterium
AGGCCTCGTGTTGACCACCAAGCAATAGAATGAGCATCCGGCAATCACTGGCGCCGCGAAAGCAGCAATACCGCGTCCGCGGCGATGGGGGCTTCCAATACCAGGTAGTCTCCGCCCCTCACGAGATTGGGGGCGCGCAGCGTCGGGTTGCGGGAGGGGATGTACCATTCCGCATCATACTCGCCTGGACCTGCGCGCAGGTCGATGGTGACCTTGCCGCCCTCCGGGAGGTAGATCAGATACGCGCGCTCTGGTTCGGCCAAGCAGTAGCGCGTACTGGTGAGTGACGAAGCAGGTTGCATCTTGGCCAAGTCCAGACGGGCGGCCATGCGCGCCACAGCACCCATCTGTTCCCGCACGGGTTCCCAGTCAGGATAGTCGCGCACATTCTTGCTAATCCCTCCCTTGAGTACCATCCACGGGGCAACCTGAGAGGATAGCCGCCCGGGGATCGGTTCCCAGCTATCCATAAAGATCGGGTTATGTCCCCGGAGGAAGGCCTTCCACACCCAGCGCGGATTGCCGCCGTGCCCCCACAGATGATCTGTGTCCAACACCACCACCTTGCGGCCGTTCGCTTCTGGTGGGTCTTCCTCGTAATGCTGTAGGAAGACAGAGCCGGCATACTGCGATCCTAGCGGCTCTTTCGCGGGGGACACCCAGTCTGCTTCACTCTCAAACAGTTCCTCGTTCCACATGGGTGTCGTAATGCTGTGCGTGAAGCCCACCGGGTGCTGGCGCGGCTTGCCACGTTCGTACTCCCTCACCAAACGGATCATGTGGCGCTGCCATTCCACGGAACCACCTTCGTTGATGATTTCGAACAGCACATTATCCAGATCGTTGACCGTATCTATCACCTTGCGCACGTAGGCTTCCTGCACAGCAAGCACGGACGGAAGAAGCACGCTATGGAGTGTTGGCTGGGTTTGCGAGTCTTCGTTGGTGTGAGGAGCGCCAATTCCCTGGATGTTGTTCGCCGCATTGAGGGGATGAGACAGGAAGGGGTCACCTGCGTTCTTACCGGTCTTGCGCAGGCTCCAACCCTGGAAGAGCATCACCGACACATAGAAGCCCCGTTCGCGGGCCTGGACGACGCGCTCGCGCAGACGCTGAAAGTAGACTTCGTTCCAAGCCGAGATATCAAACTTCGGCTTACCGTCCAGAGCAAGGCCGGGGCCGGTTCTTGGGTACGGAAGAGGGCTGAAGACGATCTTCTCTTCGGTCCAGCCTGCACGCTCCGCATGCTCCCAATGCCAAAGGCGAATGAAGTTGTGGCCGTGCTGTTCGCACATGGCAAGGAAGGCGTCGTTATCGAATAAGGCCCCACCTTCGACACGGATATCCTGCACTGTTGCCCACGTATGCGAGCCCGTCAACAGTACGGCACGGCCATCTGGTCACGTAAAGTAACGTCCGTTTGAGGGGTGAACGCGCAATGGCCCATCGGCGGCGGGCCGGCTGGTGGGCTGGGCGCCAAGCTCGGCTACGAGGCAGGCCAGCATGGCCATCACCATCAGAGGCGTCTTGCGGTGGATGGCGGACTTGGGTTTCATGCGACGACTTTCCTATTCCGCCGAGTATATCGAAACCGCCAATGACAACTCGTCAAGTACATGCGGTCACAGTGGCAGCGGGCGACTACAGGTTGCGCCACCAGCGCAAAGCCGCCCATCCAATCCAGCACTAGTGAAAGTCATGCGACTCCGGCGTATACCGCGGCCCGTCCAGCGGCCATAGTCGTTCCGCCTTCACATGAATCACGTTGTCCTGTTGCTGCACAAGCCCTTCAATCACCAACAGCGGATGCGCTGTGAATAGCAGGCGGTGCTGCTCAAACAGGTCTGGCCAGACAATGATGTTCGATACCCCGGACTCATCCTCCAAACTCAGAAACACGATGCCCTTCGCCGTCGATGGCCGCTGTCGCACAATCACCACCCCGGCCACCCGCACCCGCTTGCCATGCGGAATACCGCGCAGGTCCGTCGCTCGCCGAATGCCATCCTCATCCAATCGCGGACGCAGATGCGCCAGTGGATGTCGGCCCACCGTCAGGCCGCTGTTGCGGTAGTCCGCCTCCATGCGCTCCATGGCCGACATCGCTCCCAGCGGCGACGCGTCGCTGTGGGCCTCGTCGTACTGTTCCAACAGTGGGCCGGCCGGGCGTCCGAACTTCGCCACCTGCCACAGCGCTTCCCGTCTGTGCAGCGTCTCATCCAAACCATTCAGCGCGCCCATCTCCGCCAGGGTGTCCAGCTCATCCTTGCGCAAGCGGGTACGCCGCGTAAAATCCTGTAGGCCGCGGAACTGCCCATTAGAGAAGCGTTCCTGCTGGATGCCCTGGGCTGCATCCTCGCGCAGGCCGGCCACGTAGCGCAGACCCAACCGCACGGTATTGTCGTCGGGCAACGTACACTTCACGGCCGAACTCTTCACGCAAACCGGAAGCACCCGTACACCACGCCGCTGGAACTCCTTCACCAGCGTCGCCGGAGCATAAAATCCCATCGGCTGGCAGTTCAGCAGCGCCGCCAGAAACGCCGCCGCGTAGTGCGCCTTCAGATACGCACTGGCGTACACCAGCAAGGCAAAGCTGGCCGCATGCGATTCCGGAAATCCATACAGAGCAAAGCTGGTGATGGCGCGCACGATGCCTTCTTCGGCCTCCCCTGTAATGCCATTGGCCTGCAAGCCCTGGCGCAGCTTAGTCTCGATGGCCGCCATGCGTTCCGCTGATCGCTTGAAGCCCATCGCGCGCCGCAGTTCCTCGGCCTCTCCCCCGGTGAAGTCGGCGGCGTCCATGGCGATGCGCAGCAGTTGCTCCTGGAAGAGCGGGACACCCAACGTACGGCGCAGCACGGGCTCCACTTTCGGATGCGGATAGGTGATCGCTTCGCGCCCCAATCGCCGGTTCAGATACGGATGCACCATCTTCCCCACGATGGGGCCCGGGCGGATAATGGCCACCTCCACCACCAGGTCATAGAAGTTGGCCGGCTTCAAACGCGGCAGCGTCGCCATCTGTGCGCGCGACTCAATCTGGAAGACGCCCATGGTGTCCGCCTGTTGAATCATCGTGTAGGTCTTCGGGTCATTCGGCGGCAACTGCGCCAGGTCAATCTCCACGCCGCGCCCCCGCAGCAGCCGCACGCTATCCTCCAGCGCGGCCATCATGCCCAGGCCCAGCAGGTCCACCTTGATGATGCCCAGGTCCGCGCAATCCTCCTTGTCCCACTGCACCACCACGCGGCCGGGCATCCGCGCATTCTCCAGCGGAACCACGCTATCCAGTGCGCCGTGGGAGATCACCAGTCCACCGGAATGCTGTCCCAGGTGGCGCGGCAGATTCTGGATCTCCAGCGCCAGACGCATCAGATGCTCCACGCGGTTGTGCTCCACCGGCAAGCCCGCCTGCTTGGCCTGATGGTGCAGTTTGTCGAAGTCGCTCTTGTACTCAAAGGGACTCATGCAGGCCGACAGCCGTCCGATGATCTCCTCCGGGAACCCCAGCACCTTGCCCATCTCGCGCACGGAACTCCGCCCGCGATACGTGATCACGTTGGCGGTCATCGCGGCTCCGTGCTTGCCGTAACGCTCGTAAACATATTGGATGGCGCGTTCCCTTTGGTCGCCACTGGGCAGGTCAATGTCAATGTCCGGCCACTCGCCGCGCTCCTCTGACAGGAAGCGCTCAAACAGCAGTTCCATGCCCACCGGATCCACAGCGGTAATGCCCAGGCTGTAGCAGACCGCGCTGTTTGCAGCCGATCCGCGCCCTTGCGCAAGAATGCCCTGACGCCGACAGAACTCGGCAATGTCCCACACCACCAGGAAATAGCCCGCCAAGCCCAGCTTCTCAATCACGCGCAGTTCATGCTCAATCTGCTTGCGCGCCTTCTCATGGAAAGGACGATAGCGTTCGCGCGCGCCACGCTCAGTCACCGTGCGCAGGTAGGAATCCTTTGACTCTCCAGGAGGCAGCGGAAAGTCAGGGAAGCGATAGCCAAGGTCCTGCAGCGTGAACTGCAATCGCTCCGCCAGCAGGCGCGTGTTATGGATGGCTTCGGGCAGATCCGCGAAGAGTTGACGCATCACCGCGGGCGGCTTCAGATGCCGTTCGCCATTGGCGTCCAGCAGGCGTCCCGCGCGGTCCAGGGTGGTCTTGTGACGCAGGCAGGTAAGCGCGTCAAAGAGGGGCTTCTGTTGCTCAGTGGCATAGCGGACACCGTTGGTGGCCAGCAGGGGCAACCCCAAACTGCGCGCGCAATCCATGCGATGGCGGTTGGCCAACTCCTGCTCACGGCGAAGGTGACGCTGGATTTCCACATACACGTTGCCGGCCCCGAAGCGATCGCGTGCCAGCAAGGCATGAGCGGGATTGTGGACCAGCGCCACCAATCCCGGGGCATACGCAGCCAGGTCTTCCCACGTCCCGCGCCCCTCACCCTTGGCGGCGCGCAGGTGCATGCGCGTCAACAGGCGGCAGAGGTTCTGGTAGCCCTTTCGATTTTCCACCAGCACCGTCAGCCGCCCTCCATCGGCCAGCGATACATCGCAACCCACCAGCGCACGCAACCCCGCCTGCCGCGCCGCCTGGTAGAAGCGCGGAGCCCCATACACACCGTCGCGATCACACAACGCCAGGGCTTCGTAACCCAGATGCGCGGCGCGTGCCACCAGGTCTTCTGGCAGGGAGGCTCCTTCCAGAAAGCTGAAGGCGGAAGCAGTATGGAGTTCCAGATACATAAGGGTCAGAAAATGGCCGCGCCGCCTAGTCGTAGATGCCCGCCACGCGCCAGACGAGGTCTGGCAACTCGCAACGGATGCGGTAAACCTGGGCGCCGATAGCGACATCCCACTCCTCAAAGTCCCACGCGCTATCGGTCCACCATTCGCTACCCAAGCGCCAGGGACCCGCAGCGCGATCCACCGTTCCCTGGCAGATTCCACGCGCGGCCACATACGCCGGACGCGCCCTTGCGATGCGCACCTCGGCCTCGGGCGCGGGCCGCAGACAGCGCAACGCCATCCGCAGCGTGATGCTGGCAGGCGCCTGTGAAGTGCTGGCAGGCGCCTGTGGGACAGGCCTTGCGCGCACCTGTCGGCCACGCGCGGGAGTCACCGCTGCGTTCCCTGCTCCCGCTACCTTGAGGGCGGCATAGGGCCGAACGGCAGCCACATCATAGCGGTGTGTATCCGCCACTTCCGGCGCACCCACGCGGCACTCGGAAGCCACCCCCGGCTGGCCTATACCTACTAGATTGTGCAAGCGAGCCAGCGTCACATCCAGCTTTTCCGGGCTGGGCTGCACTGGCTGAAAGAAAGAACTCTGCGCGCTGCGGCGAGGCGCTGGTTCCATGGAGACGCGCAGCCCTTCAATGGGTTCCCCGGGCGGATGCGCGGACAGTTCCAATCGGGCCAGCGTGACAAAGGTGGCGGTGTCTGTGTGGGCGGTGGGCACCAGCAGTTCGCGCTCGTGCCAGTTGCCGCTAGCCAGCTTCAGCGCCACCCGCAGCTTACCAACGGCCAGGCCCTTACGCTGCAGCCGCTGGCACAGCCTCCCCAGCAAATCCGCCAGCGTGAAGGCAAGCGCTTCCAGGTCACCCACCTGCCAGTCAAAATCCGTCTGGGCGGTGTAGTCTTCTTCTTCGGTGATGGCCTGGAAGACAGCCTGATGCTGGCCGCGCGCCATGCGCAACCAGGCAAGACCATGGGCGCCGAAACGTTCCGTCACTTCGCGGTCAGGCAAGCTGGCAAAGGCGCCCATGGTGGCGATACCCCACCGGGCGAGAGTCTGGCGCGCATCCGCATCCAAGGGTAGATGCGTCACAGGCAGCACGTGCAGCAGCGCGCACTCCTGGCCCGGGAACACATGGGTAATGCCCTGCTGCGTGCGTGCCGCGCACTCAGCAACGAAGCGGTTCATTGAGACGCCCACATTGCCGGGTAAGCCCAACATCTCCGCGCCTCGCTGCAACGCGCGCGCGGAACGGTGGGGGTCCGGCAAGCCCGCAAGGTCAGCCAGCAGCAGTCCGGGCGCGAGGTCCTCAATACGCGGCGATACGGTCAGCGCCATCTCGCGCACCGCGCGCCAGGCTTGCTGTTCCATGGCCTCATCACGTTCCAGAGTCAGCAGCGCCTGGCCGGGGAAGCGCTGTGCGAAGCGGGCCGTGGCTTCCGTCAACGGCACGCCCGGTTGCACATCCCCCGCGCGGGCTGCGGCAGTGGCGCAGTACACCACACGATGCGGAGCCTTGCCCGTAAACACCGCTAGAGGCGCACGCATCACTTCCCGTAAAGCGTGTTGCGGGCCATGCGACCGCTGCAAACTGGCGGCGGAGAAATCCGGAATGTGCAGACAGGCGTAGATGGGTGTCATGGCGATGGATGGGCGGGCTAGCCCGCAACAGCCTCCTGAGACTTCTCACGCGAAAAGCCATCGAAGCGCAGGCTGCAGGATGCGTCCCGGCGCGGGGAACGTCGGCCCGTCGGCCCGCCTTCAGTCACGGCAGCACTGCTGCGCTGGTAGGCCAGCCGGGCCTTGCTTTCCAGGCCACGCAGCACCAGCGATACACCTTCCTGGCCTTCCCATTGCGCCTGCGCCCGGGCCAACTCCAATCGCATGGCGGGCACTTGCGCGCACAGTCCGCTTTCCCGGTCAGGGTGGTGCGGCGCCAGCACCAGCAACGCCGTGGACGTGTTCTCAATGCGCCGCTGCAGCTTCAACCAGGGACGCAATTGCCATTCCCGCAACTGGCGCGGCGAGTTGCTACCCAGCAGATCCAGCACAATCACGCCAAAGCCTCCCGCCCCCACCACCAGGTCTACGGCGTCCCAGGCTTCGCGCGGCCAACGGCACCGCACCAGCAGCAGTTGCCGCAACGCAACGCCAGCCTCCATCGCCGATTCCGCATGGAAGCTATCCGTGGCATCCACATAGGCCACCGCTTCCCCGCGCGCCGCGGCCATTGCCGTCGCGGCCAGCGCCACGCTGGTTCCCCCAGCGGAAAGAGCGCTGGCGATTTCCGTAATCGCTCCGCGCGGGAAACCGCCGGTGAGCAGCCCATCCAGTTCCTTCACTCCCGTAGCCGCGCCAGCCAAGGCGGGCACGCGCATCGCGGGCAAGGTTCCGGCAAAGCCCTTGTCACGCAACAACGCCCGCAAATGATCAACAGCTACCGCGGCCATCGGACCTCCTCCTTTCCACCACTCGAAACCAGCTTCAAAACAGGGTTCGCTTTGATTCAGGGTCAATCATGTGTCAGCAGTTTTCCTTGAATCAGGGACTACGATTCCGCCAACGCCACGCAGCCCT
>JALOKO010000186.1 GCA_025456495.1 Bryobacterales bacterium
CAGGAAATTGGGGTTCTGCACCCCGTTGTCATAACCGCCGCCAAGCTGTGGGGTATTGGTGAACGCGTGCAGCCAGAAGGAAATGGATCCCGGAACATAGACACGTTCATGGGGAAGATGGTCCTCCAGCCAACGCGCCGTCTGGTATTCGATGGTCTCGGTAACGACGCCAGCGCGGATCTCGTTACGTACGTAGAAGCGCGTGCTGCGTATCTGAAAGATGGCCAGAGCAAGCATCGCCACCAGAACGGCATAGGGCAACCACCGCCGCTGAGGAAGCCGTTCCCAAAGCATCGCCAGCAACCCCACGACAACCAGGATCAACAGCAGTTCCATCTCCAGGTGATAGCGGTCAGCCTGCGGCAGCAAGGGGAACCCGTAGAGGGTGCGGGAAACCGTCACTCCCCACAGGGGGATGAGGGCAGCCACCGCGAATCTCAGCAGCATGGAAGCGCCCAGCGGACGTAAGGCATGCGCGCAAGCACCGCCCACGATCAACTGCAGAAGCAACAGGCCGTAGGTGAGCGCGGAGCCTTCATAGACACCGCCGACGAACGGTGCGTTCTGACGGATCGCCAGCAGTGTGGTGGGTGGCAACGCGGGCGCTGCCAGCAGATAAGCCAACGTGCCCAATAGCGCCGCATCCCGCCAAGGACGCCACTGCCAGGCATCCGGACGCGCCAGCAGATAAGCCACCGCCATCATGGCCAGAGCGGCCGCGCCGATGGTGTTCGTCAGCGCAGTTGCCGCCAGCGCCAACGCCGCCAGCACCCGCCACGGACCCTTCCTGGTCTCCAGCGCCAAGTGCAGTAAGGCGATGGCGGCGAACATCCAAAGGATGCTGGTGACGTGTGGACCCTCGCCGTACTTCCACAGAGTTTGCAGTCGCCGGGGTCCCGTCCAGTTACCAAGATCGTGATACGGCACCGACAGCAGCATGACCGACGGCGACAGCAAGGTGGTAAACAGGCCAGCAATCGCGCTGGGAACCAGTTGGCGCGACAGCACGAAGGCACAGGCAAAAACGGCTACGGCCACCAGGGAATACGTGCAGGCGGTCACCACGTGATACGCGTGCGCCGGATCCAGGCCGAAAAGATGCCCCGTCCCCGCCACCATCCAGTGCAGCAATGGAGGGTAGGTACTCATGGTGGGCAGGCCACCATACCAGCTTGGGAACCAGCCTGAGAACGGTCCGGCCTCCATATAGTGACGGGCCAACCCCACATAGGCAGCCTCAATGGAATACATCGATGCGGGATAAGCAATCGCGAACAATTCTCGAATCAAGACAGCGTTGGAGACAAATAGCAGCAGCGCAATCGCAACAGGAACCCAGCGGTGGGCAGAGGAAAACACCACCTCATTGTAGCCGCTAGGTTGATCCTCCTGACGCAAAGAAGGGCGGAACCCAGCCGGTCGCCCGGTGGGGTTCCGCCCTCAGTATCGCTGTTGACAGCCAACTAGGCCGTAGCCAACTGCAGCAGTTCCTTCATGGCAGGAACGGCTTCACGGATCACGTCATCGATCCGGCGCACAAAGACGAACTCAGTGGATTCGCGAACATGCTCCGGCAGGTCACGGAGATCTTTGCGGTTGCCTTCCGGCAGAATGATCCGCCGGATGCCACCGCGCCGCGCGGCCAGTACCTTTTCCTTGATGCCGCCGATGGGCGTCACCAGACCGGTGAGGGTGAGCTCTCCAGTCATGGCCGTGTCGCTGCGCATGGCATGGCCGGTGTAGACCGACACCATCGACACGGCCATCGTGATGCCCGCTGAGGGGCCATCCTTGGGCGTTGCCCCCGCGGGCACGTGAATGTGGATGCCGGACTTCTTGAACACCTCAGGATCAATGCCGAACTGGCTAGCGTGCGACCAGACGTAGCTCTGCGCCGCCTGCGCGGATTCTTTCATCACGTCGCCCAACTGGCCGGTAAGCGTCAGCCCTTTGCCATCGGGAAGAATCGTGCTTTCGATATACAGCACGTCGCCACCCACCGGCGTCCAGGCCAGCCCGGTAGCCACGCCGGACTGCAGATCCTTGCGGATCTCCTCCGGCACCACCTGCTCTGGCCCCAGCAGATCCACCAGATGTTCTGGCAGCACTTCCATCTGTTCCGCCGCGCCCTCGGCAAACTTCAGCGCCACCTTGCGCATCAGTTGCCCCAGCCGCCGCGTCAACTGTCTCACGCCTGCCTCGCGCGTGTAGCTTTCGATGAGCTTCTCCACCGTGGAGTCCGGAATCTGGCACTGCTCCGGATTCACGCCGGTTTCCTTGAACTGGCGCGGCAGCAGGTAGCGCTTGGCGATCTCCAACTTTTCCAGAGCGCTGTAGCCGCTCAAGTTGATGATCTCCATGCGATCCCGCAGCGGACCCGGGATGGTTTCCAGCGTGTTCGCCGTGGTGACGAAAAAGACCTTTGACAAGTCAAACGGCATGTCCAGATAGTTGTCGCGGAAGGTCTTGTTCTGTTCCGGGTCCAGGATCTCCAGCAGCGCCGAGGTAGGGTCGCCCCGAAAGTCCCGGCCCACCTTGTCCACTTCGTCCAGCAGGATCAGCGGATTCTTCTCACCCGCACGGCGGATGGCCTGCAGAATGCGCCCGGGCATCGCACCGATGTAGGTGCGTCGATGGCCGCGCAGTTCCGCTTCATCGTGCAAGCCGCCCAGCGCCAGCCGCTCAAACTTCCGTCCCAGGGCGCGCGCGATGCTCTGGCCCAGCGAGGTTTTGCCCACGCCCGGAGGACCGGCAAAGCACAGGATGGGGGCCTTCGCATCCGGGTTCAGTTTCAGCACGGCCAGGTGCTCCAGGATGCGCTCCTTCACTTCCTTCAGTTCGTAGTGATCCTCGTCCAGAATCGCGCGGGCATTCTTCAGGTCCAGGTTGTCCTCAGTGCCCTTGTTCCAAGGCAATTCCACTACATATTCCAGGTAGGTGCGGACGATGTTGTTTTCCGGCGAACCAGGAGGCATCCGCTCCAAACGGCCCAACTCACGTTGCGCTTCCTTGCGCACCTCATCGGGAAGCACGGCCTTGGCCAGCTTCTCGCGCAGTTCCTCCACCTCAGCCTTATCAGGACTCTTTTCGCCCAACTCCTCCTGGATGGCGCGCAATTGCTGGCGCAGGTAGTACTCGCGCTGCTCCTTGCCAATCTCGCTCTGGGCTTTGGTCTGGATGTTGTTGCGCAACTCCAGAATCTCCACCTCATAGCTGAGGAAGTCATGCACCGTCTGCAACAGCTCGCCAACGGTGTTGGCCTCCAGGATCTTCTGCTCCTTCTCCGTTTCGATGGAGAGCATTGACCCGATGAGATAGGCAAGGCGCGCCGGATCCTCCGTGCTTACCAGGAACTGCGCCAACTCGCGCGGGGCGTTGGTGTTGGCCATCTGCAGCACCTTGCGGGCCTGCTCTACAATGGCGCGCTGCAGCGCCTCCACCTCTGGGCCGCCATCCTCCACCAGTTCCTGCGACGTGAAGTTGGCGATCATGTAGTGGTCAGATACCGGAGCCCCCACCAGCCGCACACGCTCAACCCCCAGCACCAGCAGCTCCATCAGGCCATCACCGGATTTGGCCATGCGCTTCACCACCGCGCGCACGCCCACACGGTAGAGGTCCTCAAAGGCAGGGCTCTCCACCTGCGCATCCAGCTGGGCAACGATGAGGATTTCCTTTTCCTCTGTACCCAATGCCGCCTCCACAGCCGCCACGGACGCCGGCCGTCCCACCGACAAGGGCAGCATCAGATTCGGATACAGCACGCTGCTCTTCAAGGGCAGCACGGGCAACCGGCGAACGTTCATCGACTTCTTGGTTTGTTCTTGCTCTTGTTCGCTCACGAGTTCTCCTTACTCAATTGGACGCGCAGCAGCAGCATGCCGTCGCGAAAGTCCAGGGAAATCTGCGACGCATCCACCGGATGCGGCAGCGTGATGGTGCGGAGGAATCGCTGGTAGGCGATTTCCAGGTTGTGGTGCGCGGTCACCTCATCGCAGGTGTAGTCCCGTCGCGCGCCGTGAATGTGCAGCGAGGTCCCATCGATGTCGATGGCGATATCGTCGGGCTTCACGCCAGCCAGTTCCATCTTCACCAGCCAGCCGTTGGCCGTACGACAGAGGTCAGTGGGCGGGCGCAGGACGCTGTCGCGGCTGGCTCCGTCCAATTGCGTATGAAAGAGCAAAGAGGTGGATCGGCGTCGAATGGTCATCGATCCCCCTCGGCGGAACGGCACGACATCGGCCTGGGCCGATACGCCATGCCACGATTCGTTGCTTGCATGCCACTCCTTTGGCCGCCCCGAGGGGCCGCCCTCAGTTGATGTGTGTCGCGCTCCGGCGGCTAGCTTCCCAATCCGCGGGCCGCTCGCTTTGGAAACGCAAGGGACCCCCGTCCGGAGCGATATCGACATAAACCGTGCCACCGTCGCGGATGGCGCCCGATAGCAATAACCGCGCCAGCGGGGTTTCCAATTCCCTCTGGATGGCCCGCTTCAGAGGGCGCGCCCCATAGGTGGGGTCAAATCCCGCATGGCCAAGGTAGCCCACCGCGTCGGACGACAACTCCAGTGTCAACTTGCGCTCCTCCAGCCGCTCGCGCAAGCGACCCAACTGGATGTGGACGATGCGCTGCAGATCCTCCTTCCGCAGCGAATGGAACACCACCATCTCGTCGACACGGTTCAGGAACTCGGGCCGAAACTGCTGGCGCATCTCCACCAGTACGGCCTCGCGCATCCGCTCAAAGTCGTAGCTATCCGTTGAGCCGCGGAAGTCCAGAATGCGCGCGCTGCCGATGTTTGAGGTCATGATGACAATCGCGTTGCGGAAGTCCACCGTACGGCCCTGGCCATCGGTCAAGCGGCCGTCATCCAGCACCTGCAGCAGCAGGTTAAAGACATCCCCATGGGCCTTTTCGATCTCGTCGAACAGGATCACGGAATAGGGACGCCGCCGCACGGCCTCAGTCAGCTGGCCGCCCTCCTCATAGCCCACATAACCCGGAGGCGCACCCACCAGCCGCGCCACCGCGTGCCGCTCCTGATACTCGCTCATGTCGATGCGCACCATGGCGCGCTCATCGTCGAAGAGGGCTTGCGCCAGCGCACGCGCCAGCTCCGTCTTGCCCACCCCGGTGGGGCCCAGAAAGATGAAACTGCCGATGGGTCGGTTGGGATCCTTCAGGCCGCTGCGCGCACGCAGCACGGCTTCGGCGGTGGCGCGCACAGCCTCGTCCTGGCCAATCACCCGCTGGTGCAATTCAAACTCCAGATGGAGCAGTTTGTCCGCTTCACCCTGCAGCAGCTTCGTAATGGGGACGCCGGTCCAACGGCTCACCACCTTGGCGATATCCTCCTCGGACACCTCCTCCTTCAGCAGTGACGACTCACCCTGCACCTGCGCCAAGGCGACCGTTGCCTCGTTCAGTTCGCGCTCCAGTTGGGTCATACGCCCGTACTTGAGTTCCGCCGCTTTGTTCAGGTCGTACTCGCGTTCAGCGCGATCAATCTCCACACGCGTCTGCTCCATCTGCTCACGCAGTGACCGCAGCCGCTTCACACTGTCTTTCTCGTTCTGCCAGCGTGCCTGCAGCGCGTCGCCCCCTGCCTTGAGGTTGGCAAGTTCTCGCTCCAGCTTTTCCAGTCGGTCGCGCGAGGCATCGTCGTTTTCCTTGCGCAGGGCCTCGCGCTCAATCTCCAGCTGCATCACGCGACGGTGAATCTCGTCCAGTTCCGCCGGCATGGAATCAATTTCCGTACGCAGCTTCGCCGCCGCCTCGTCCACCAGGTCGATGGCCTTGTCGGGAAGAAAGCGGTCCGCGATGTAGCGGTTGGATAGCACCGCCGCCGACACCAGCGCCGTGTCCTTGATGCGCACCCCGTGGTGTAGTTCGTAGCGCTCGCGCAAACCGCGGAGGATGCTGATGGTGTCCTCCACGCTGGGCTGGTCCACCAGCACCGGCTGGAAACGCCTCTCCAGCGCGGCATCTTTTTCGATGTACTTGCGGTACTCGTTCAGGGTGGTGGCGCCAATGCAGTGCAGTTCGCCCCGGGCCAGCATCGGCTTCAGCAGGTTGCCCGCGTCCATGGCGCCTTCGGCCTTCCCCGCCCCCACCACCGTGTGCAGTTCGTCAATGAACAGGATGATCTGGCCATCGGATTCCTGCACCTCCTTCAGCACGGCCTTCAAGCGCTCTTCGAATTCGCCCCGGAACTTCGCCCCGGCAATCAGGGCGCCCATGTCCAGAGCCACCACCCGCTTGTCCTTCAGTCCGTCGGGTACGTCGCGGCGCATGATGCGCTGGGCCAGTCCCTCGGCGATGGCCGTCTTGCCGACGCCGGGTTCGCCAATCAGCACCGGGTTGTTCTTGGTGCGGCGCGACAAAACCTGCATCACACGGCGGATTTCCTCATCGCGCCCAATCACCGGGTCCAGCTTGCCCTGCTCAGCCGATAGGGTGAGGTCGCGCCCATACTTTTCCAGCGATTGATAGGTGCTTTCCGGATTCTGGCTGGTGACGCGCTGCCGTCCGCGCACGGCCTGGATGGCCTCCAGCAAGCGCTCCCGGCGCACGCCCGCATCCGCGAGAATTTGCCCCACCGCGCCCTTGTCTTCCGCAAAGGCCAACAGCAGATGCTCCACCGAGACGTACTCGTCCTTCAGCCGACGCGCCTCCTCCTCGGCCTGCGTCAGCACCGTGTTCAGACGCCCCGTGAGGTAGATGTGATTGGCCGCACTGGTGGGCGAGGACACCTTGGGCATCTTGCGGAGCTCGCCGTCCACGCGCTGCGCCACCCGATCCAGATCCACTCCCGTCTTCAGCAGAATCGCCGGACCCAGCCCGTCCTGCTGCTCCAGTACCGCCATCAGCAGATGCTCCACATCCACCTGCTGATGACCAAGACGCACCGCCGCGGACTGAGAAGCCTGGAGCGCTTCTTGCACTTTTTCCGTAAATCGATTGATATCCATTAACTTATCCCTCACCCCTCAAGGCGCCTACGGATTCTGGTGAACAGAACAGGGGCGCCGTGATGGGACGCAGATGGGAAAGCGTCCCCATCACTGTTTAGGATGACAGGAAAGTCTAATGAGTTACAACTAATTTTATCTGAGTCTGTTCCACTCACATCTTGCAGCTAGTCCGAATTGTCCAGCTTCACCGGGTTCCGCAACACCCCCACCTCCTCCAGGAATACCTCCACCACATCCCCATGCTTCAGGGCTTCGGTGTTGCCAGGGGTACCCGTATAAATGAGGTCACCGGGCTCCAGCGTGATGTACCGCGAGGCAAAGGCCACGCAG
>JALOKO010000187.1 GCA_025456495.1 Bryobacterales bacterium
CTCGTCCACGTGACGCAGCACCTTCTGGGCGGTCACACGCGACACCTCGCCTGGATGCGCCAGCGCGTAGCTATAGATGGCGTCACTGCGTAAATCCTCAATTTGCATGGCGGACGTCAAGCGAGGCGCGGAACTCTTGTCCACGAAGAAGCCCACACCCAGAATGGCGGCGCGTCGGATGGCGATATCGGCGTCCTCCAGGTGCGCCTGGATGAGCGGAAGGAACTCCGGCTCTGCGGTGTACCACATGGCCTCCAGCCCCAAGGCACGCGTCTCCTCGTTGGAATAGAAGTCCAGCAGTTTCGACTTCAGCGGCGCGCTATAGTCCATCTTGGCCAACACAATGGCCAGCGTGGCTCGTTCCGCTACGTCGGTCTGCGGGTTCTGGAAGTGCGCCTTCAGCGACGCCAACAATTCCGGGTTGGGCTGAGCCGGCAGCAGGCTTTTCCAAATGGCGCAGCGGACGCCCAGGTGCTCTTCGCGCTCAGCGTAACTCACCAGTTGCCTGGCCACCGGGGCGGTGATGTCCTCATCGTCGAGGCTCTCGGCCACCGCCTGGCGCACCCGAGCATCCGGACTGGCAAACCATGTAAGGGCCTCGTCCACGTCCATCACCTCAAAGTAAGGGGGCTGGAAGGACTCATACTGCTCATAGATATTGAAGGGGGCGCGGGCAGTTTCCGGCGTGTCATTCAGGCGGGTGAGCGCCTCTTCCACATCGGTCTTCAACAGAGCGGCTTCGGGCTGGCTGGCCACGTCCTGCAGCAACTTCTCCAAGGTGGGACGCGCGGCGGGGTCGCCATGAATACCCAGGCAGATGGCCGCATCCTGGGCATCGTATTCCAAGCGGCCAAGCAGCACATCGGTAATGCGGGGATCGCGAACCGGCAAAGCCGCCAGCAGAAAGGCCACCTCGCCGCTTTCCTCCTCGTCCAGCTCCGCATACAGGCTCAGCAGCGGTTCCACTGCGGGTTCCCCCAATTCGGCAAAGGCCTCAATGAGCTCTTCCTGGACGCCATCGGTCTGCGCCCGCAGCAACAGCAAATAAAAAGGAAGCGCGCGCGGGGTGCGCAGATGCCGGAACAGGTCGAACACCTGTTCCTCTACATCCACCCGATCCTGAGCGTGGTCGCCATCCACAAAGGCCTCCAGCGCCTGAATGGCCGCTTCCGGGTGGCGCAGGAACGCGTCCAGGAACGAGTGGTCGAAACCGACTGAGCCGCTGGCAAGGCAGGCAAGCAGTTCCGTGCAGGACAGCTTCGGGTAATCTTCAATGCTAAGGGGAGTCATGGGGAATCACTTTCGCGGGGAGTGGGCTGGTGCGCGACTGTTGGATGCGGCGAGGGCGCGCCCTCTTCAGGGTAGCTCCAACTTCCCGCTGGTGGAAAGGGCTTGCCAAGCGGCGGTCACACATCGGGGCCGCGGACGATGCGCGGGGCAACGCCGACGCGAGAAGCAGGCCAACCGATCGAATCACGGGAAATCAGCGGCGCCCCTGACGAGACGAAGGCGATTCGCCCTTCATTGCGTCAGGGGTTCCGGCTGCGGATGAGCATGTTTTGCGCACCCGGGTTTGGACTGCATTACTCTTCGGTGACCACAGCCGTTTCCACCGTTGCCGCTTCGGCAACCGCGGTTTCCGCCGCCTTCACCACGCCACCCTCAGGAAGCACATGGACGGGAACGTCCACGGTGACCTCACGGTGCAGTTTCACAGGCACCGTAAAGTCGCCCACCTGCTTGATGGGTTGGCTGAGGATGATCTTCTTGCGGTCGATGGTGAAGCCTTTTGAGGCCAATCCGTCGGCAATGTCCTTGTTGGTGACAGAGCCAAAAAGCTGCCCGGTTTCGCCCGCCTTCTGGGTGAAGCTGAGGGTGACCTTGGCCAACAGGGCAGCCAGTTCCTGCGCTTCGCCCTTCAGCACCGCCTCGCGGCGGAGCCAGGCTTCGCGTTCCTGCGCAACGATCTTCTTGTTCGCCTCAGTGGCCAGCACGGCCAGTTTCCGGGGGATGAGGAAGTTGCGCGCATAGCCTGGCGCAACCTTCACGACATCCCCGCGAATGCCGAGATTGTCGATTTCTTCGCGTAGAATCACTTCCATGATGTGAAGGTTCCTTTCCTAGGACTCGCTCGCAAAGGGCAGCATCGCGATGTTGCGTGCGCGCTTGATGGCGGTAAGCAGCCGACGCTGATCTTGCGCGCTGGCGCCACTGATGCGCCGGGGAATGATCTTGCCGCGCTCCGTGACAAAGCGCTTCAGGAGTTCGATGTCTTTGTAATCGATGTGGTCAATCTTCTCGGTGTAGAGGAAGCAGACCTTTTTCCGGCGGAAGTAGCGCTTGTTGCCTACCATCGCCTTGTCGCCGCCAGTGGGGCGGGAGGATGCGGAAACCGGGCGTCCGCCACGTGATTCAGCCATGGGTATATCTCCTTATTCGTCGTGATGGGGGATGGTCGCGAGGCTATGCCTCTTCCTCGACAGCGGGGACGACATCGTCTTCCGGGCGACCGGGCGCCGCCACCGGAGCCGCGTCCTCCGTGTTGCGGAAGGGGCGCGGCGAGGACGACGGAGCAGGACGAGACTGTGCCCGCCTCTCGCGAATCCGCTGCTTTTTGGCAAGCCGCTTGCGCTCTTCATCCACCCTCACCGTGATGTACTTGATCACCAGGTCGGCCACGCGCAGGCGGCGCTCCAACTCACGAATCAGGGTGTTCGGCCCAGCGAAGACGATCAGCACGTAGATGCCGTCTCCGTAACCCCTCACGTCGTAGGCAAGGCGACGCTTGCCCCAACGGTCTGTCTTTTCAATCACGCCCCCGCTGCTGCGGATGAGTTCTTCAATCCCGGCAACAAAGGCATCGACATCCTCATCAGCCGCGTCGGGCTTGACGATGAATAGTTCCTCGTAAATCCTCATGGTTCCTCTTCGTTTGATCCTCGGGCGCGACGATTAAACTTCGTCATGGCCTTTTCGGCGCCGTCGGAGAGTATGGCCGCCACGGCATCGACGGTGTAGTCGAGCAGTTCGGCCAAGTCTGCCAGTTGCGGCTTGCGAAACTTGCCAAGCACGAAACCGGCGGCATCCGCAATGGGATGCCCTGGATGGATGCCCATGCGCACGCGGACAAAATCCGAATGCCCCAGGCATCTGACGATGGACTTCATGCCGTTATGGGTTCCCGCCGAACCCTTCAACCGGATACGAAGCCCGGTAAAAGGCAGGTCGAGATCGTCATACAGCACAATCAACCGCTCGTCCCCCGCTTGTTGCGCGGTCAGCAGCGGCTTGACGGCACTGCCGCTCAAGTTCATGTAGGTTTGTGGCTTGGCAAGCACCACTTTGTGGCCCTGCCAAAGCCCAAAACCCACCAGCGCATTGGAACTGCGTTGGGTCACACGGACCTGCAGCAGCTCTGCAATCCGATCAATCGCATGGAAGCCCAGATTGTGCGGTGTGAGTTCATACTCGGCGCCCGGGTTGCCCAGGCCTACCAGCACAAACGGCGCTTGGCTGCTCATGATCGCCGGAAAGGCAGAACGGATCCAAAACGCCCCCTAATGGGGGAGCTTGGGAACTACTTCTTGCCCTTCTCCTTTTCCTTATCCTTATCCGACTGTTCCTTCTCAGCCAGAGCCGAAGCACGGGTACCGGCAATCTGTGCCAGCACTTGGCTGGAGCGGGTTAAAAGGCGCATTCCCTCGGGCAGAACCAGGTCGCCCGCACGGGTGGCCGTACCCAGTTGCAGGCCGCTGATGTCTGCTTCGAGTGACTCTGGAATATCGCCGGGAAGGCACTCCACTGCGACGGACCGCACCACGGTATCCAGGGTGCCGCCCTGGTTCTTGACGCCGAAAGGTACGCCTTTGAAGTTGATGGGAAGCTTCACGCTCACCATCCTGGAAGGATCAATGCGCTTGAAGTCGACATGGGTGATGTTGTCGCGAACGGGGTCCAGTTGCCAATCCACAATCATGGACGGCTCCTTCTCCACACCTTCCACGTCCAGTTCGATGATGGTGTTGTACCCATACTTACTGCGGAAGATCTTTTCGATATCGCGCGGACTCACCGCAATGGCAAGTGGGGCTTTGTTTGAGCCGTAGAGAATGGCCGGGAGCATCCCCGCCATCCGGACACGGTTATTCTCGTTCTTGCCGCGCCCAATTCGGCGGGTGGCGGCAACAGGCACAGTAACGCTCACGGAAGTCTCCTTTATCCCGTCACACCTGGTGGCGAATCCCATCGCACCTGGTGTTGAATGCCGTCATCGCTGGCCTTGCCGCGGAACGCGGACTCCCAGAGGACGGCGCTGGCCCGGTGGGGGCCCTCCCGGATTGGAAAAACCGGCCGGGGTCCGGGTTGGTCCGCCACAGGTCGCAAGTCCGATTTCACGTGGGTTGCGTGGCCCGCGGCAAGAACACAAGGATGTTCGGGCAAGGCCACCCCTTAGGGATCGCCTGGCCACAACGCTAAACGAACAGAATGCTGACGCTGGTAGCCTCGTGGATGGACTGCACGGCACGGGCCAGCAGAGAACCCACTGAGAGCGTCTTGATCTTCCCGCATTGCAGGGCCTTTCCATGCAGGGGAATCGAATTGCAGAACACCACCTCAATGAGGCTGGAATTCTGAATGCGATCCACCGCTGGACCGGACAGCACCGGGTGTGTGGCGCAGGCCCGCACGCTGGCCGCACCGTGTTGCAACAGCGCTTCGGCGCCCTTCACCAGAGTGCCGGCTGTATCAATGAGGTCGTCAAAGAGCAAGCAGTTCTTGCCCCTCACGTCCCCGATTACGTTCATGACCTCGGCGACGTTGGCCTCTTCGCGCCGCTTATCGATGATCGCCAGTGGCGCGTTGAGACGCTTGGCGAAGGCACGCGCGCGCTCTACGCCGCCAGCGTCCGGGGAAACCACCGTAAGGTCGTCGATCCCCTTGCGCTTGAAGTACTCAATGAAGACTGGTGTCGCAAACAGGTGATCCACCGGCACATCAAAGAAGCCCTGAATCTGCGCGGCGTGCAGGTCCAGCGTCAGCAACCGGTCTGCCCCGGCTGTTTCCAGCAATTGGGCCACCAGTTTGGCGGAGATAGGAACACGTGGCTGGTCCTTCCGGTCCTGCCGCGCATACCCATAATAGGGTAACACGGCCGTAATCCGATCCGCCGATGCCCGCTTCAGGGCGTCGATCATCAATAGAATCTCCAGCAGGTGGGTATCTACGGGGGTGGAGGTGGGCTGGACAAGGAAGACATCCGCGCCACGGACGTTCTCGTGAATCTGGACGTAGTTCTCACCGTCGGAGAATTTGCGCACCGAGGCAAGCCCCAGCGGCACCCCTAGTTGGTCACAGATTTCCTGCGCCAAGGGAACGTTGGCATTGCCGGAAAAGATTTTCAGCCGGGGGAAGGGGTTGCTTATTGGGGTGGTTGCGGAGGCCATAGTGCAGTTTGCGTGTGTAGTCCTAGGCGACGAAGCCAGTCCCTATGGTAGCGGGAGCGCGGCACAAGCTGGAAGGCGTGAACGGCGTCGCTGCCCAGACGCGACTGGCCCATAAGCGCCGAGTCCCGGCTGGGGAACAATCCAAACACCGTCGAACCGCTGCCGGACATCATGGCGTGGGATGCTCCCGCCTCCAGGAGGCGAGATTTCCAACGGGCCAATTCGGGATGATCCGCGAAGACGACGGACTCGAAGTCGTTCCGCCCCAACCCGGAACCGTTCCACTGCGTGGCCAGGTCAGGCGGGGTGAGCAACTGTGCCGAAAACTCCCTTTTGAGTGTAGCAAATGCGTGGTTTTCGGCAGGCAATGGAAGAGCGGGCCGCCGCAAGGCCTTGTAGGCCGCTGGCGTGGGAACAGCGATGCCCGGCGCCACCAGCAGGCCGTAGAGGGGAGGAAAATCCGGTAGCGGGAACAGTTCCTCGCCACGCCCGATGCCCACCGCCGCTCCGCCCTGCAGGAAGAACGGCACGTCACTGCCGAGACTCTCCGCAAGCTCCAGCAGTGGGGCGCCGGGAAGATGCGTCCCAGTGAGCGCGGGTAGCGCCAGTAGCACAGCGGCGGCGTTCGAGGATCCGCCACCCAGCCCGCCGCCCATGGGAATGCGCTTCTGAACAGAGATCAACAGTGACCCGCGCAAACCCACCGCATCGGCGTAGCGCAGCGCTGCGCGATGGGCGAGGTTGTCTTCCATTACCAAAGGGATTGCCGGACAAGCGGTGACCACGGAGAGGCTGTCCCCGCTGCGCCAGCGCATCTCCATATCGTCGGCTAAGGAAATGGTGTGGAAAAGCGAGCGTAGTTCGTGAAATCCGTCACTACGCCGCCAGAGCACCCGCAGGTCGAGGTTCACCTTGGCATAGGACTTCACGCGGACGCGCCGTTCGGTGCTGTGCATCGGGCTGGTTCTGCTCATGCGAAGGCTCAGTTTGGGAACGCGCCCAGGGTCCCCGGAAACACACCGCTCCTCTTAGTAGTGGATCAACGAAAAGACCGGCGCAGTGACGTCGCCCAGCTTGTCGCGGCCCTGCAGGAAGTCCAGTTCAATGACGAAGGCCAGGCCCATCAGGTCCCCGCCCAGGCGCTTCACCAGCGAGGAAACCGCCGCCGCCGTGCCGCCCGTCGCCAGCACATCATCCACAATCAGCACCTTCTGGCCCGGCTGGATGGCGTCCTGGTGAATCTCCAACCGGTCCGTGCCGTATTCCAGGGCGTATTCCACCGCTTCCACGGCGGCGGGCAACTTCTTCGGCTTGCGCACCGGAACAAAGCCAGCGCCCAAGGCATAGGCCACAGCCGGCGCAAAGATGAAGCCCCGCGCCTCAATGCCCAGCACAACATCAATGTGCTGGCCCAGATAGTTCTGTCGCAGCTCATCAATGACGGCCGCCAGGCCACGGGAATCTTTCAGCAGGGTGGTGATGTCGTAGAAGTTGATCCCCGGCTTGGGAAAGTCAGGCACTTCGCGAATCAAGGATTTCAGGTCAAGCATGCGTCTTCTATCTTCGCGCACTTGCGCCAATCGGCCAATGCGCCAGTGGGCCAACGGACGCTTACCTCCACGGGCAGACGGCGCCAAGGGAAACGGCGCGGGGTACAACATCCTGTCCGCGAGCCGCTGGCCTACACGCGGATGCGGAACGGCGCATAGTCCGTCAGCGGCGCTTCCTGCTGGTCAACACCCACAACATGCGCCAACCGGGGACCCTGATACAGATGCCCGGCCAACTCCTCCACCGCCGCAGGCAGGCCCGCTGCGATCACTTCCACCGAACCGTCAGACAAGTTCCTCGCATA
>JALOKO010000188.1 GCA_025456495.1 Bryobacterales bacterium
ACCCATCAGATTCGCGTTCACCTCTCCAGCATCGGCCACCCCGTGGTAGGCGATCGTCTCTACGGCGCGCCCGTCCAACCGCCCGACATGCCTGCCCCGGAACGTTACTTCCTGCATGCCCACCGCATCGCCTTCACCCATCCCCACACCGGCGAACGCATGGAAATCGTCGCCCCCTTAACAGCCGACATCCAGGCCTGGATGCGGTTGTTGGAATGAAGTGAGCATCCAAGGGTGGCCTCCAATGCGCTCCCAACCCCGCTGCGCCCACCGGGCTCAATGAAAGCTGCAATCGCACGGAACCAGCGTGAGCACTACCGCAACGGACGCACGATCATCTCAGGCACGTTGCATCGGTCGCGGACCCCACCGCCGCAGGGGCGTGGGTTGAGGTTCTTATCCAGACACACACGCACCTCCTGCAGGAAGCGGCCGCTGCAGATCACCGCCACATGCTGCGCGCCCAAGGCGGGGTTCGCATCCAGCAACGCCTGCTTGTATACAGAGGGCTTCACGTTCAGTGTGGTGCTGGGCGTGCCATAGCCAGCGGGTGTCCGAAAGGCCTCAAAGGCCCGCCGCGTGACGGCAAAGTAGTCCTCCGGCGACAGCCCACTGCAGGTTCCGTGCTTCCTCCACTCATGCCGGATGAGCCCCTCGCTGGGCATGATGTCCATCATCCTGCTCAGCAACTGTCGGCTGGGCGCGGCACTGCCGCCGCAATCCTGTGGGAAGCCCCGTTCAAATTGCGGCCACAACCCATGCACAATGAAGCCATACGAACGCGGACCCGCGCATTGCGTGCGATCGCGATTGCCCGCTGGCGTGGCGCAGTGTTGCGGCGACCACGATAGCGCCAATACGTAGTAATCGAAGTTGGCTGTGGACGCCGTCTCCACCGCTGTGACCGTCTGGCCCGTGGGTTCGGTAAGCGTGACCACCTGGTCGGGCGCCTCGGCCCCCATCCCGCTGGCGGCCGCGACGGAAAGGTCCTCTCGCGCGGAGCCTGCCGTTTTCGTCCCGCCACAGCCCGCCATCGTGATGCACAGGGCCAGCAACAACCCCATCGAACCTTGCCAGCGCGCCAGGACGCAAACGCGGATACGCATGCCCGTAGTGTACACCGGCACCTGTCGCCCACCCCGCCATCGCCCACCCCGCCATCCGCCATCTTGATGGAAGATACTGGTTGCATGGCCAAACCAGGCGCGGAAGATCTTAAGCGTTGTTTTCTGATTGCTCCCATCGGTGAGGAAGCCAGCGACACTCGCCGTCGCAGCGACCAGATGCTGCGCTACATCATTGACCCCATCCTGCAGGAATTGGGATACGTCGGCGCCACCCGACCAGATCACATGGGCAAGCCTGGCCTGATCGTTCCCGCCGTCATTGAACGGGTGATGGACGACCCGCTGGTGATTGCTGACCTTAGTGACCGCGACCCCATTGTCTATTACCTGCTGGCCATCCGGCACATGACCCGCAAGCCCATCGTCAAGATGATTGACGCCAGCCAGCCTTCCCCCTTCGATGTCGCCCAAAGCCGCACCATCCGCGTGGACACCAAGGATCTGGATAGCGTCGAGTATTGTCGCCGCGAACTGCGCCAGCAGATCCGCGTGGCGGAAAAGAAGCCGCAGGATGCCGACAATCCCATCACCAACTTCGTTGACCTGATGCACCTGCGGCAGAGCGCCGATCCGGAAAAGCAATACTGGGCCCAATTGTTTGAAATGATGCGTGAGATGCAGATGTCCCTGGAGGCTGCTTTGCAACGTTTCCAGGCCCTCGACGCCCTCCGCTACGGCGAGGGACCGGTGGGCGCGGTTGCCGTCGAACGTGGCGCCCACGAGGAAGCCGAACCGCGCCCCAAGCGCCAGGCGGATTTCGGCTCGATGGACATGAACCGCCTCACCTCCATGCTGGCCGAAGTGGCGCGCGATCTTCCCAAGGGCAATCGGTAGCCCATCAAGGGCGTCCACCCCTGGAATCAGGGCACAGGCTGCGTCTTCGGTTTCGCGGCCTCGGTGGCGCCCCCGCGCCGCTGGCTTGCCATCGTCTGCCGCAAGCCCTCGCCCAACGTCACGGGAACCGTAATTCGAATCTGCATCCCCTGCCCTTCCTGCGATTCGATGTCGAACAGGAAGCGCCCTCCGTACAGCACGTTCAACCGCTGATGCGTGTTGGTGAGGCCAATGCCTTTGCCGATCAGGGACGCCGCCGCCTCTGGTTTCATACCCACCCCGTCGTCGGCCACCGTCACCCGCAAATCGTCTCCGTCCCGCTGCGCGGACAGCCGCACGCATCCGCCCTCAATCTTGCTGCCTAACCCGTGCCGGATGCAATTCTCCACCAGCGGCTGCAGCAGCATGCTGGGCACCCGGCAATCCAGCACATCCGCCGCAATCTCCTGCTCAACGCGTAGCTTGTCGCCAAACCGCACGCGCTCAATGGCCAGATAATCGTCGATGAACGAGATCTCTTCGCGAAGCGGTACGAAGTGCTCGTGGGTCTTCAGCAATCGCCGCAGAATATGGGAGAGGCGATACACCACCTGCCGCGCCTGGTCCGGGTTCGTGCGGATCAGCGAAGACACTGAGTTCAAGGTGTTGAACAGGAAGTGCGGGTTAATCTGGCGGCTGAGCGCCTCCAGCCGCGCCTGCATCAGCAGTTGGTTCTGCTCCTTCAGCTTCGATTCCGTGCGCTGGTTGTTCCAGATCTTCAGCGGGATGGCCACCGCGAAAATCGTGGAAACGTACGTCGCAAGCAGCAGCCAGTGGAAGCCCGGGCCATCCTCGGGCCGCAGCACAAACAGGAAGCGCTCACCAAACACCTGGCCCAGCAACTGGCGGAGGAACTCCGACAGCACGAGAATTCCCAACGCTAGCAACTGGTACGCCGCAGTGGGGTAATCGCGCTCAACGAAGTACAGGCGATACAGGCTCCGTTCAAAAAACGGCGAGATCTGCCAGACCTGCTCCGGGTCACTAGCCAGGTCGCGCAATAACGCCGCCGCCGTGGCCACCCCCGCGTAGAGCACAACCGTGAAATACTCCCCGTTCAGCACGGCGGGCAGCGCAATCAACGGACCCGCCACGATGCCCACCAGATACCCGCCCAGCAACCCGCTTAGGAAGCTGCCCTCCAAACCCAGGTCGGCTGCCTGATAGCCCTGGGTGACGATGCGCACGGTCACGCTGGCGCCGAATAGCAGCGACAGGCACCCGGCGAACACCAGCCGTTCCCGGTAACTGCGTTCTTCGCGAAGGATTGAGCGGGAAAAAAAGCGCACGCGCACCAGGAAACTGGCGATCGCCGCTGCTACGCCGATTTTGATGAGCAGCGTAACCAGCAAAGGATTCGGCATGACGCTCTGGGCATCATTATAAAATGAAAGGGTGCAGCAACCCCGCAGGGTGGCTGCCACGTTGTCCTTCCCATCTCATGGCCGTTACCGTAAAACTTGTCGCCGAAGCGCGATTCCCCAGCCAGTTTGGCGATTTCCAGATTCATGGCATTACGGCGATGGTCGATGGCCAACCCGAAGAGCTGGTGGCGGTGCGCATGGGCGACCTCACTAGCGGCGCTCCGCCCCTGGTGCGCATTCATTCGCAATGCCTTACTGGCGATGTCTTCCATAGCCTGCGTTGCGATTGTCGGGCACAGTTGGAGATGGCCCTGCGCGCGGTGGCCGAAGAGGGACGCGGTTTGGTGATCTACGAACAAAAGGAAGGCCGCGGCATCGGCCTCGTCAACAAGATTCGCGCCTATGAGTTGCAGGACCACGGCGCCGATACCGTGGAGGCCAATGAGCTGTTGGGCTTCAAGGCGGATCTGCGCGATTACTCCGTCCACGCCCATGTCCTCCGCTTGTTTGGATTGGAAGCAGTACGCCTGCTTTCCAACAATCCCGACAAAATTGCGGCTTTGGAGAATGCGGGCATTCGCGTGGTGGAGCGCGTCCCGATTATTGTGGATCCGCTTGAGACCACCGCGTTCTACATGCAAACCAAGCGCGAGAAGCTGGGCCACCTGCTCTAGTGCATGGACGGCGCCAAGGGCTGTCGAGGGAGCCATCAATTGCGGCGGATCCCCAATCAGTCGGCATGCCAACCCGTGGGCTTTGCTGGCGGCATCCGGCATCGGCATCAATCGTGAAGTGTGAACGCAGGGGAGGGACGGCCACCGGTGGAACTCTGGCATGAATGGAATACCGTCTGGCAGCAGGTCTCCAGTGTTGATTGGATGCGGAATCTCGCCGTCTCCGCCATCATCCTGCTGCTGTTCCTAGGGCTGCGCATCGTGGTGAGCCGCCTGGTGATGCGTCATCTG
Organism: Bryobacterales bacterium; assembly: GCA_025456495.1. Classification (GTDB taxonomy): domain Bacteria; phylum Acidobacteriota; class Terriglobia; order Bryobacterales; family Bryobacteraceae; genus JACTMJ01. The sequence goes on from JALOKO010000188.1 coordinate 4,330, forward strand.
CATTCCGCCGGGGAACGTCAACGATGGCTCAGCGGCTCGCGAAACACCACCGTCATTCTGTTGGTGCTGGCTCTGGTGGCCGTATGGGCGAACGCCATTCAGTCCTTCATTCTGTCGGTGATTGCCCTGGCCGCCGCCTTCGTGATCGCCACCAAAGAACTGCTGCTTTGCCTCACCGGGTCGTTGCTCCGCGCGGTCAGCGGCGCATTCTCGCTGGGTGACCGCATCCAGTGGGGTCCTGTCCATGGGGATGTCATCGACATCTCCCTCTTCACCACCACTTTGCTAGAGGTTGGCCCCGCGCCCAGTTTCCACATGCCCACCGGTCGCGTCGTGGTGGTGCCCAACGCAAAGTTGCTGGATACCCCCGTCTACAGCGAATCCAAGTCCGGCAAGTATGTTGTTCATACCATCTGCATTCCGCTCACGCTGCAGGACGACCTTGAACGCGCCCAGCAGGTGGCCTTGGATGCCATCAACGAGGTCTGCGCCGATGTTCTGGAACCGGCGCGCCAGTGGATGGAAAGCCTTGAACACACCCACAATTTCATCCACACGCCTTCGGCTACGCCACGCGTCTATTTCCACTTGCCAGAACCAAACCGTGTGGACCTGCTGCTGCGCTTTCCCTCGCCCGTTCGCCGTCGAGGACGCATGGAGCAAGCCATCCTGCGACGTTTCCTGCGTGACTACCACGGCGCGAAGAACCCGCTTAGCGTAAACGCCAGCAAAGAGGAAATCATCTAAGCCACGGTCGCCCTGCCAACGGTGGCCCCTCGTTCGTCCTCCGGACGTGGTTGCCCGCTCAATGGGCATGCGACGCGCAGGGGATGCGTGGGTTGTCCGCCCCCCTGCCTGGCGCTCGCGTCGCCGCTACAGCGCTTCCTCTCCCCGGTCATCGTTGCGCACGCGGATGGCCTCCACCACGTCATACACAAAGATCTTGCCGTCGCCGATCTTTCCCGTACGAGCGGCTTTCCCAATCGCTTGCACTATGTCTTCCAGGCGCGCATCGGGCAGCACCAGTTCCAGCTTCACCTTCGGCAGCAGATCCACCTGGTATTCCTGGCCCCGGTACACTTCCTTGTGCCCCTTCTGTCGTCCGTGTCCGCGCACTTCCGTGATGGTCATGCCCGTGATGCCCATGCCCTTCAGGGCCTCCTTCACCTCTTCCAACTTGAACGGCTGCAGGATGGCTTCGATTTTCTTCATGGCGGTGTCCTTCCTAGGCTTCCAGGTTGTAGCCTTCTTCTCCGTGCAGGGTCACGTCCAGGCCGTCCATTTCCTGGTCGGCCGGGACGCGCAAGCCGAGGGTGACGTCGCAAATCTTCAGGATGATCAACGTACCCACCACGGCCAGCGCCCACGCCAGCAGCGAACCCAGAATCTGGTTCACTACCTGTCCGCCGTTGCCGTCCAGCAAACCCGCCGCTTCGGGAAGCCCGCTATTGACTGAGTGCGACGCGAACACTCCCGTCAGCACCGCGCCCAGCGTCCCGCCCGCACCGTGAATGCCAAACGCATCCAGGCTATCGTCGTAGCCGAACATCGCCTTTACCTTCACCACCATGAAGTAGCAGAAGGCGCCGCCCACCAGGCCCATAATCATCGACGCCGCGGGCGATACGAACCCCGCCGCCGGAGTAATCACCACCAGCCCCGCCACCGCGCCGGAAATTGCGCCCAGCATGCTGGGCTTGCCCATCTGCATCCACTCCATCAACAGCCAGCCCAGGGTGGCCGTGGCCGCGCCCAATTGCGTTGCCACGAACGCGCTGGAAGCGCCCGCGCCCGCGCTCAACGCGCTGCCCGCATTGAATCCGAACCACCCCACCCAAAGCAGGCAGGCCCCAATGGTGCTAATCACCAGATTGTGTGGCTTCATCGGCTCCTGCCCATACCCCAACCGCTTGCCCAGGTACAGCGCGCAGACCAGCGCCGACACTCCGGAGGTGATGTGGACCACCGTGCCTCCGGCAAAGTCATAGCAGGGAAGTGCTCCACCCGTGAAGGCATTCAGCAAGCCGCCATCGCCCCACACCATATGCGCCATCGGATAGTAGATCAACAACGACCACAGCGTCATGAACAGCAGCATCGCGCTGAACTTCATCCGCTCTGCGAATGCGCCCGAAATCAGCGCCGGCGTGATGATGGCGAACATCATCTGGAACAGCATAAACGTCTGGTGCGGAACCGTTCCCGCATACCCGCTGGGCTCCGCGCCCACCCCGTTCAGCATGAAGTATTCCAGGCTGCCAATCACCGGGCTACCCTTGCCAAAGGCCAAGCTATAACCCACAATCGCCCACAGGACCGTGGCCCAAGCCATCATCACGAAGCTGTGCATCATCGTGCTCAGCACATTCTTGCGCCGCACCAGGCCTCCATAGAACAATGCCAGCCCGGGCCCCGTCATCAACAACACCAGCGCCGTGCATACCAGCAGCCACGCGTTATCGCCACTACTTTGGGCGGCGGCCACTGCGGCCTTCAACGCCTCCAATTCACTCGCTTCCGTTTGAGCGAATAGGGGCGTGGCCAACACCGGGGCCAGTCCAAGCCTGAAACCTCTCAGCATGGGGAACTCCTTGAATCGTGCAAATGGGTGCCGGCCGCGACTGGGCAGCCATGGGAGAGTGCGCGCGTACAGGGCGCAGGTTCCTACTATCATGCGCAGGAATGGCGCTTGCGCGGAACTGAAGAATTTTTATCGGCCCGATATCGTTTTTGAGTTGGACAGCAAATGTATGCAGATTGTAACCTATCAACCAAAGACACCTTCTGGTCCATGGCGACCATCGAGGCAGCCCTTTCGTAGAACCGCCCACCGGCGGACTGGGTACGCAAGTCGCTGGCCTCTTGCCAGACCACGAACGTTCCCGTTGGCAGCAGCGCCTACAGCCGCCAGGTTGCGACATCCCGCTTGCTGCCGCTAGTTCTTGAGGCCCTCACTCGCCTCCTCATC
>JALOKO010000189.1 GCA_025456495.1 Bryobacterales bacterium
GCCCAGGGAAGTGACCAGGGCGCTGGTGCCATTGGCGGTGGCAAGGCAATGGCGCGATCCCATCAACTGGGCATAGGCGCGTTCGAACTCGGCCACCCGCTTACCCTCGCCACGCCACCAGGCGCCGCTACGCAGCACATCCAGCAGGCCGTTCTCTTCCGCTTGGTTGAAGACGGGCCAGGATGTCCATTTCTCTCGCCTCACTGGTGCGCCACCCAAGAGCGCCGGGACATCCGAAGCCGCATGGAGCTTCAGTCCCTTCAGGAGCAGGGCTCCCAATGCGGTTGAGTGAACGAAGTGGCGACGCTGCATGGTGGATCCTCCCAGGGGTTGTTCCACATCGTAGCGCATCCGGGGCGTCGTTTCACGCCAAGCGTTGGAGCGCCGCATGGAAGCAACGCCCCGGGCAGCGAGTCCGGGTAACGAGCCGGATAACGAGTATGGGAAGCGCGTTGAAGAAATGCCACCCTGGGCACGCTGGCGCGCAAGGGCGACTGGGCCTGGCTTCACCGCGGACCCATACGGATTCTTCACGCCGGTAGCAAACGGCCAAAGACAAATGGCCCGGCGGATACGACCGCCGGGCCAAGGAGTTCAAAGGAAGTTCGTGAAGAGTGGGTCTGCGGAAGCAGTGGACGATGGCGTTCGCTAAGCAGCGTTGGCCATGGCGTCTTCAAAGGTCTCGACGGCCTCTGCCTCATTCCGATCGAACAGTTCCTGTGCTTTCAAACAGAATGGAGTCCAGGGAACGGCCTCCAGCCGCTTCATGCTGATTTCTTCGCCGGTGTAAATGCAAGTTCCGTAGGAGCCGTCCTCAATGCGTCGGAGGGCGGCACGCACCTCGCGCAGAAGCCGGGACTCCCGGTCCAGGTTGCGAATGGCAAGTTCGCGCTCAGCCGCCCGCTGCACTTCGTCCAGGGCATCGGGGGTCTTCTCAATGGCGATCTCGTCGCGCTTCCGCACCACTTGCAGCAGGTCAGATTCCTTCTCCTGAAGGATTTGCCGAAAACGGTCCAATTGTTGCTTCGTCATGGCCTCAACTCCTTTGTTTGCTGTATTGTTTTTGCCGTCTCTTTGCCACACCGTATAGACGGTGCTTTTCGTCCAAAGTTTCACGATTTGGCGAAGGTATCCGCCAAATCCAGCCCAAGTGCGCCTTGCTTGCTCGTAATCCAGACCTGATTGGCTGAATTAACGAAAAGCTTGGAAATTATAACACGCGCGAAACGCATGTCAAGCCGATCACGAAGCGCCAAGAAGATCTCAGGCCACTCCGGTTTCGTTACACTCGGGTTGACTAACTAGACTACGCGAAGTTGGCGGAAGTTTCGGGTCGTGATCCGAATTTCCCGGATGATTTGTTCAGATCGGTCGATACTTGGGAATCTACACAGCGATCTTGCAAAAATCATCTATTTTGTTACTGGAAGGCAAAACAACGCCCGCCATGCGATCAGTCAGCGGCGACGTGCGACCGAAAATCAGAGTCCGGACGCCGACGCACCTGTACCAGGCAACTGAACAGGGAGGGTCCACCACCAAGGTCGTTCAACGTATCGGAAGTCAGCACATTGATGCTGTTGCCGTCTGTCGCCCGGGCACCCCAGCGAACTGCGCTCACCGCCACCAATCCCGGCTTGACGACCGTGGATCGACGCGCCAACAACTGCAGGCTGCCGCGGGCGTTAAACAGGTCCACGGAATCTCCATCCACGATGTCCCGTTCCTCAGCATCGTCTGGATGGATGCTCAACCACCCGCAGCCGGCGTCAAATTCGTCGCGGTGGCCGAAGGTGGAATTCATGCCCGCTTCTACCTTGGCGCTAATCAGTTCCAAGGGATAGGCTTCGCGCAAGTCCCCATCGCCATGACGGCTCTCGCGTGGCGGCCGATAGCTGAGGCGGTCAGCATGGAACTCACACTTGCCGGAGGGCGTGCCGAAATCACCCGCGGCGTGCGGCAGGTAGGGGGCGCCGTGGTCGCTGATGCCAAGTCGGATGGACTTGCGGGCGTCCAATTCCTCCAACGTGATGCCGCGCAGGGCAGGATGCTTGCTGTCCAGGGTTTGCCGCATCATGTCGTCCTCTGAATCCTGGAAGCAATCGTCCTGAAAGCCCATTGCCAGCGCCAGAAGGCGAAAGACCTCCACGTTGCTCTTGCACTCGCCGGGGGCTGGCAACGCGGGGCGCGCCATCTGCAAATAGTAGTGCCCGTAGGCGAAATAGAGGTCAGTGTGTTCCAGGAATGTGGTGGCCGGCAGCAGGATATCGGCGTAGCGTGCCGTGTCGGTAAGGAATTGCTCCAGCACGACGGTGAAGAGGTCTTCCCGCGCAAATCCCGCCCGCACCAGGTTGCTGTTTGGCGCAATCGCCACGGGATTCGAGTTGTACACCACCATCGCGTGGACGGGGCTCTCGTGGGACGCCTGCAGTTCCTTGCCAATTTCGGACATGTTGCGCAGCCGGGCCTGCCTGCCCAGAGCGGATTTCCACTGCAGGTCCGGTCGCTCCAGCGCATCGCGATTGAAAGCGAACGCGCCGGACGTTGACAGTTGCAAGCCGCCCCCCACCTCCTTCCAGGAGCCAATTACAGCGGGAAGTAAACTCACCGCGTGCGCTGCCACGCCACCGCGTTCACTCCGCTGGATGCCGTAGTTCATGCGGATCACCGAGGGACGCCGCGTCGCATAGTCACGGGCAATTTCCTCGATGGCATCTGTGGGGATGCCCGTCAAGCGGGCGACATGGTCTGGTGTGTAAGACCTCGCTTTCTCTTGCGCAGCCTCCCACCCAAGGCAATGCGCCTCCAGAAACGGACGGTCCTCTAAGCCATCGCGGAACAGGATGTGCATCATCCCCAGAGCCAGCGCTGCGTCACTTCCGGGGTGGATGGCCAAGTGGCGATCCGCCAAGGAGGCGGTCTTCGTGCGTAAGGGATCAATTACATACAACTTGGCGCCATTCCGTCGTGCTTCAACGATGAAGGGCCACAGGTGGACGTTGGTGGCCAGGATGTTGGCCCCCCACGCGATGATGCACCTGGAGGAGGCAAACTGTTCCGGCTCAGTCCCCGTGCGCGCGCCCAAAGTCAATTGCAGGGCGGCAGAGCCCGTGGAGGCGCAAATGGTGCGGTCAAGGCGAGAGGCGCCCAGCCGGTGGAAAAAGCGGCGATCCATACCGGAACCATTCAGCATCCCCAAGCTGCCCCCGTAGCTGTACGGCAGGATGGATTCCGAGCCATGCCGCGCGGCAATGGCCGACAGTCTGGAGGCGACTTCGCCGATGGCGTCATCCCAGGAGATTCGCTCAAAGCGGCCCTCACCCTTCGCTCCGACACGCTTTTGCGGGTAGAGTAGGCGGTCGGGATGGTACTCGCGGTCCAGGTAGCGGGTGACCTTGGCGCAGAGGAAACCCTGGGTGATGGGGTGGTTGGGGTCCCCCTGAAGGCGAGTGGCGCGGTCTCCATCCAAGTGGACCAGCATCGAGCAGCAGTCCGGGCAATCCAGGGCACAGACGGAGTGGCGGGTTTCGGCCATATCCCACTATATCCGAGCCACGGCCGCGAGGCACACTCGACCGCCGCTTCCGCTTGGATACAGCCGGAGTGGATACCACCGACGCCCGCTGCGGACGCGCTGTGTGGGTTCCTTGGTGGATTCCTTGGTGGATTCCGTGGCAAATCCGTGGCGAGTCCTGGCGCGCTGACGCAGGGAGTGGTACATGTGGAGGATCCAGGAGGCAGAGAGTCATGTCGTCAGACCCCGCACAGTCTACAAGTCCCGCCAGCAACGCGATGGGTGTCCACAACAAGGCGATGACGCGGCGAACCGCCACCGCCGCTCTCTTCACGATTGTGCCGGCTCATGTGCTGGGTGGCCAGGCAGGCACGGCGCCCAGCGACAAGCTCCACCTGGCGGGAGTGGGCGTTGGCGCGATGGGGGCGGGATATGTGCGCGAATGCGAAAGCGAAAACGTTGTTGCACTGTGCGATGTGGACGAGGCTTTCGCCGGACAGACCTTCGCGCGCTACCCCAACGCCAAGACCTACCGCGACTTCCGGGAAATGCTGGAGAAAGAAAAGGGCATCGACGCAGTAATCATCGGCACCCCTGACCATACACATGCCGTGGTGGCGATGGCGGCAATGGACCTGGGCAAGCACATCTATTGCGCCAAGCCACTCACCCGCACTCTATACGAAAGCCGCCTGCTGGCAGAGACGGCGCGGAAGAAGAAGCTTGCCACGCAGATGAGCGTCCAGTCATCGGCTTCCGAAGCCTCGCGCCTGACTGAGGAGTGGGTGAGGGCCGGCGCGGTGGGCGCCGTGCGCGAAGTGCATGTCTGGACCAATCGCCCCATCTGGCCACAGGGATTGGCCCGTCCCCAGCAGTCAATGGATGTTCCCAAGACACTCAGTTGGGATCTTTGGCTGGGTCCGGCGCCGGAACGCCCCTACCATACCGCCTACCATCCCTTCAGTTGGCGCGGCTGGTACGACTTTGGCACTGGCGCGTTGGGCGACATGGCCTGCCACGCCTTCCACATCGTCTTTCGGGCACTGGACCTGGGGCAACCACAGCGCGTATCGGCCAGCGCCACCCGGGTGGTGCGGCACGAACTGATGAACCGCGACGGCGCGTTGGCCATTCGCAATCGCGTGCTGCCGCTTCCTGAGACCTTTCCGCATTCCAGTGTCGTGACCTGGGACTTTCCCGCACGGGACGCCGCACCGGCCGTCCGGCTGCACTGGTACGATGGTGGCGTCAAGCCGCCCATTCCCGCCGCGATGCCGTCCGGCAAGGTGCTGCCTAACGAGGGTTGCCTCTACGTCGGCGATCAGGGAGTGTTGCTGACTGGCTTCTCGGGCGGGGAACATCACTTGCTTCCAGAGTCCCGCGCCAAGTCCTTCGCTCCGCCCGCCAAGACGCTGCCTCGCTCCGCCGGGCATTACCAGGAATGGCTGAGCGCCTGCAAAGGAGGACCGGCAGCATCCTGTGAATTCACATTTGGCAGCCTGCTGACGGAGGTTGCCATCCTGGGCACCATCGCGCAACGCACACAGAAAAGCCTGGACTGGGACCCACGTCGCATGCGCTTCCCCAACGATCCGGAGGCCAGTGCCCTCCTGAACCCTCCTTACCGCAAAGGTTGGAAGCTCTAACGGGGCAAGCGCGACGCTTGTCGGACGCCCGGTGAATGGCGCATCGGCTAGGCGACGCGGGCATTGACGTCGCGTGGCGATTGCGTAATAATATACGGTGCCGTGAATAAAAATGCGTTCTCCCCGCCGAGACGATTTTCGCCTACTCTGCCTCCGCCGGTATCCGTGTTGGAGGGTGGCCGCTCGCAGGTGCATGCAGAGGCGATGCGTGCTGAGGAGCTTCGCGGCAAAGCCATGAAATGCAGGGACTTGCGGTCTGATCTGGATGTTTCCGCAGCGGAACTTGGCAACCTGCTGGAGTTGGCGCGGCACGTCAAGCAGTTCCCCAATCTCTATCGCGAGGCGCTGGAAGGGCGCTATATCAGCCTCCTGTTTGAAAAGCCCTCGCTGCGAACCCGGCTGACCTTTGAGTTGGCGGCCAAGCAATTGGGTGGGGACGCGGTGACGGTGGTAGGCCCCATCGGGGACCGGGAGCCGCTGAAAGATGTCGCCCGCAATCTGGACCGTTGGACGCACGGCATTGTCGCCAGAGTCTTTTGGCAGCAGACGATTGAGGATCTTGCCCACTATGCCAACGTGCCCGTCATCAACGCGCTGAGTGATCTGTATCACCCTTGCCAGGCGCTGGCCGACGCGCAGACGATGCTGGAGCATCTGGGTACGCTGCGTGGCAAGAAGCTTTGCTACCTCGGCGACGGCAACAACGTGGCCCATTCCTTAGGGCTTACGGTAAGCCGGTTAGGCATGGACTTCGTGATTGCCGCACCGGCAGGGTATGAACCACGGGGCGAGGTGTGGCAAAGCGTACAGCAGCTTGCCGAGGAGCACCGCGTGGCGGCGCAGGTAACCACCCGGCCCGAAGAGGCGCTGGAGGGGGCGGATGTCGTCTACACCGATGTCTGGGCCAGCATGGGGCTGGAGCACGAGACCGTCCAGCGTCGCATTGATTTCAAGGATTTCACCGTCACCGAGGCCCTGATGGCGCGCGCCAATCCGGGAGCGATTTTCATGCACTGTCTGCCCGCTCATCGCGACGAGGAAGTGACGGACGCCGTGATGGAAAGCCCGCAATCTGTTGTCTTTGACCAGGCAGAAAACCGGCTGCACGCGCAGAAGGCCTTGCTGCTGTCGTTGCTGGGCGGCGCCTGAAGCGCTGAACGGTTGCTGGCTTTGTTCCGGGTGGAGGTGGCGCTTTCCGCAAGCCCCCCTTCTGAACGACACTGGAGATCTGGGGATGCGTTCCCCGTGCCCCGCCGTCGAAGAGCGATATCCCGTAGGATCTCTGTGGCGGGCGGCCCAAGAAAGGAAATCAGCAAAGCTCTATGAGTACACCGAAACGCGTCGCCCTTGCTTACTCGGGTGGCTTGGACACCTCAGTCATCATTCCCTGGCTGAAGGAAAACTACGGATGCGACGTGGTTGCCGTCTGTGGCGATGTCGGCCAAGGCGGGGAAGAGCTCACCGGGCTGCGCGAGAAGGCGCTGGCGACAGGAGCGGTGGAATGCTACGTGGCCGACCTCCGCGAGGAATTCGTTCAGGACTATCTGTGGCCGATGGTTCGTTCTGGGGCGGTGTACGAGCACAAGTATTTGTTGGGCACCTCCATTGCCCGCCCGCTGCTTGCCAAAAAGCAAGTGGAAGTGGCCCTGGAAGCAGGCTGTGATGGCCTGGCCCACGGCTGCACGGGCAAGGGCAACGATCAGGTGCGCTTTGAGCTCACCTACAAGGCGCTGGCGCCGCATCTGCCGGTGATTGCGCCGTGGCGCGAATGGGACCTCACCTCCCGCGAGGCGGCAATCGCCTACGCGGAGAAGCACAACGTCCCATTGAACGTGTCCACCACCAAGATCTACAGCCGGGATCGCAACCTCTGGCACATTTCACACGAGGGTGGCGCGCTGGAGGATCCAGCCAACGCGGCGCCGGATGACATCTGGATGCTTTCCCGGAGCCCAGCTGAAGCGCCCGACACTCCTGGTACGGTCACCATTGGTTTTGAGAAAGGCAATGCGGTCACCGTGGACGGCGTAACGCTGTCTGGCACGGAACTCATCGAAGCCCTGAACACGCTGGGCGGCGAGCACGGTGTCGGCCGCATTGACCTGGTGGAGAACCGCTTTGTGGGGATGAAG
>JALOKO010000190.1 GCA_025456495.1 Bryobacterales bacterium
TTCGGCGATGTAGTCCAGAACTTCCTTTTGGCGCTTCGTCAATGCCATGGTGCGGTCCCTCTAACGGCTGGGTGCCTGGGGCTTGCGGCGCTTTGTGCTCCCCGGAGCGATCAGGGATACAGCCATCATGCAAGCCTCTTCATCTACGTTAGGCGAATAAATGCCGAAGGTCAAGAAAAAAAGGCGAAGGGCGAAGAGACGGCTTGCACAAGGGGCCTGTTCCACATCTCGCTGACAGGCTGAAATCCTAGAAAACAAGGTACTTAATTGCGACTGGCGCACATTCCGGGGGTGGGACACATGCCACCGGAAGGACAGGCCATCGGCGCTGGAGCTGCCTTGGATGCCCCCATTCGGGGAGCGAAGGTGGACAACTTCTGTTCCAGGTGGGTATCGCCACAGGTAGGGCATTGCAGGTTACCTGGTTCCTGGGAGGCGCGGACGATCTTCTCGAATTCGTGGCCACAGCCAGCGCAATGAAATTCACGAATTGGCATACACAACCCCTATTCTGGAAGCGAGGCAAGCTCTAGTGCGATTGTATCCAGAAATTCACGTGACTGGCTGCTGGGGCCGCCGTGATTGTTCACCATGGCGGAGAAGGCCAGCGTGCGTCCCGATGGCGTGCGTGCGTACCCGCTGAGGGCGATCACGCCGCGCAGGGTGCCCGTCTTGGCCAGGATTGCGGCGGCACGGGCGTCCCCGGCAAAGCGATTGCGCAGGGTGCCTTCGGCGGCGCCGACGGGAAGCGACGCCAGCCAGACAGCGCGATGGGGACCCCTCCACATGGCCGACAACAAGGCAACGGTAGCCTCCGGACTGACAAGATTCAGTCGCGCCAGACCGCTGCCATCCGCCAGGCGCACGGCCTCGGGGGCAATCCGGGCTTCTCTCAGAAAGGCGCTGAGTTCCTGGAAAGCCCGCGCGCGGGAGCCGCTGCCGCTGGCGGCGCGCGCAACCTCCAACAACAGCATTTCCGCGTGGAGGTTCTGGCTTTCCTTATTCACCACTGCCAGCAATTCCGCAAGCGGCGGGGAAAGGCGGAGATGGATGAGGGAGGAGTCGGCGGGGCGCTGGTTGGTCTCGCCGTCCCGCGTCCCAGGCTGAAAGTGCATGCGATGGCGGGCACGCGCAACCCCGCGGACCTCCACCCCCTTCTGCAGCAGCAGATGCCGTAGGGCATGGGCCGCGAACAGTGCCGGGTCATCCACCGCCACCGTTTCCGCATGGGCTGGGGAGCCTGCAGGAAGTTGTCCCCGCACCACCAGCAGACGCTGCGCAGAGAGGCGTTCCCAATCCATGCGGGCGGCGCCGCCCTGCACCGTGGCCACTTCGTTCAGCACGTCGAAGTAGCCGATTTCCGGGGTCAGTTCGATGACGGCTGGCTCTCCGGCCTTTGCGCCTGGGCGGATCGTCATCCGGAGGGCGTTGTCGTTCACGGTGAGGGCGCTCACCGGGGCCCCATAGCCGTACAGCGCGTCGTCCTGCGACCAGCCCTCGCGAAAGGGCTCCCAGTCGTAAGCGGTGTCATCCCCAATGATGTCGCCGTGGATGACGCGGATGCCCCGGGCGGCTACGGCGTCGGCAAAGGGTTCCAATGCCGCGAGAGGATCCTGCCGCTGCCGGGCAGTTTCGGCCGCGTATGGATACGTGCGCCCGCTGATGGAGGGGTCGCCTGCCCCCGCAAGAATCAGGTGGCCCCGCAGTTCGCCGCGCGCGGGCAGGAATGCACCGTCCATGGACAGCCGGGTCTCCATGCGATGGTCCGGCCCCAGGCGGCTAAGCGCGAGCGCGGTGGCAAACAGCTTGGTGTTGGAAGCCGGAACAAAAAGCATGTTCCCGCTGGAAGTGTAGAGCAATTCGCCGGTGTCAGGATCGGCGACGGCCAGCCCAACAAAAGCTTGCCCGGGAAGCGACAGGCGGCGCAGTAGCGGCTCCAGGCGTTCCGCGACGGAGTTGCTGCGCGCCGCGGCGGACGAACGCGCCGTCGCCTCAGTGCGGGCCGCGGCGGCGGGACGCGCTTCAGCCGCTGCCTGGCGGCCGGGGGAGGCAGTGGTGACAGACTGTGCGGCAATCGCCACGCTAAGAAACGCGGCCATTCCACTGACGGATACCAGTTGATAGGTCCGCAACCGGCAACGCCCGAGAGACCCCAACTGACGGTGCATTTAGCGCAGCCCCCCGGTAAGTTTGGCCTCCAGCCACAGCAATCCCAGAATGAGCGCGACCGTCAGCAGGCCAAAAATTGGCAGGACCATGACGGTTTGGATTCCCAGGGTATGGTTCAGCAAGCCCAGGCTCCAGGGAGCCAGCAGGGCGCCCACGAAGCCGATGGAGAAGATACTGTTGAAGACCCCGGGGTGGAAGTAGGGAAATCGACGCCCAATCAACTCCAGCGCTGCCGGGTAAATGGGAGCAAATCCGATACCGCACAGGACAGCGCCCAGCAACGCGCCGAACAGGTTGTTGGTGACGGCCAGCATGCTGCATCCCAGCAGAGCGATGGCCAGCCCGCTCAGCACCAGGCGATTCCGCAGGGCGTGGCGCGCCATCGCCTGCACAGCCACCCTCCCCGCAAGCAGGGCCAGAGAAAAGGTTGCCAGTCCGTACAAGGCGGTGGCTGGGCTGACACCCAGCCGTTGGATGAGAAATACCGGCAGCCAGCCGAACATCGCCATTTCGTTGCCCAGTTGGAAAAGCAACAACAGCGTCAGCAAGACGGCGGGAGGACTGCGGAAATCCGCGAGCGCTTCGCGCAGGCTGCGGTCAGAAAGCTGCGGTGGCGCGGTGCGATGTCCCGCTCGCAAGGTGAAGCCTACCAGCAGGGGCGCTGGCGCCAGCACTAGCAATGCCAGCGAGTTGCTTGGAGTCACCACCAACGCCACGGCCAGCGGCGTGATGGCCGCCCCCAGCAATCCGAAAACGCTGGCCAAGTGAAAGGCCGTGGAACTGCGAAGCGCCGCCAGGGCGCCAAACTGCTGGAAAATGGCAGCGTTCAGGGCGCCCATCGCCAACCCGATGGCGAATGCCCCGGCCAGTTGCAACTGAACCGGAAAGGGCGGCGGCAGGAACGCAAACACCAGCAACCCCGCAAGGGCCATCGCAGCGCCGGGCAAGGGGCTGTAGACGAATCGGGCATAGCGGGTTGCGCTGCGGGCAGCGAAGACGTTGGACACCAGAAATCCCACGCCAAGCAGCAGAAAGTGGTTCCCTGCGGCGACAAACTCATCCAGCCGGTGGTAACCCCACACGGGCAGGACACTGCCCAGCAAAGTGAGCAATGTTCCTAGCAGGAAGACCGACGCCAGCAGCACGCGTGCGGAGTTGACCGGCGCTGCAAGCGTAGGCCCTCCCGAAGGCGCCCCGGAAGGCCCTTGCCTGGTCGGCACGTCAGAGACGCCAGACAGGCCAGATACGCCGGACACGTCGGATATGTCGGATATGTCGGATATGTCGGATATGTCGGATATGTCGGATATGTCGGATCCGTCGGATCCGTCGGACACGTCGGATGCGGCCGGCGCTGCGGATCCGGGCACCGCTTCGGGGATGACAGGGACCGCGGCGTTTGGCGGCGCATCGGCAGCGGTGGGCGGCGTGCGCGCACCAGCCACTCCCGCGGGGTCCGGTTGCTGTGCCCCTGCTTCCGCAACGGCTGGCGAGTCCACCACCGGATCGCCCGCCATCGCCACTCCCACCGCAGCATCGGCTGGCTGGTTGTCCGCGCCTGCGCCGCCGTCCGTCGAGGCATCGCGCTGATGCGCGCGCCGCGCGCGTTGGGCATCCTTTCCCTTGGCCCCGCGGCGCTGCAATCCTGCCTTTGGTGGCTTCACGATTGGTATTGTAACAACCTGCCCCGACGGCAGCCGCCCTAGCGCATATTCGCCTTCAGGATTCGCTTGCGCAATCGAATGGCCTTCGGCGTCACCTCCACCAGTTCGTCTTCGCGAATGAACTCGATGGCCTGCTCCAGGTTCAGCAGCTTCGGGGGAACCAGACGGATGGCCTCGTCGGCGGAGGAGGCGCGCATGTTGGTGAGCTTCTTTTCCTTGACAATGTTTACGTTCAGGTCAGCATCGCGGGCGTTCTCACCCACGATCATCCCCTCGTAGACCTCGGTACCGGGTTCCAGGAACAGCTCTCCTCGCTCCTGCAGATTCCACATTGCGTAAGCAGTTGATTTCCCAGCGCGATCCGAGATCAGCGAACCCGTGGGACGCATGGGAATGTCTCCCTGCCAATCAATCCACCCGTTGAACAACGAATTCATGATGGCCGTACCCTTGGTGTCCGTAAGAACCTCGCTACGTAAGCCGATCAAGCTACGCGACGGGACACTGAACTCGAGTCGCACACGACCCGTGCCATTGTTCACCATCTTCGTCATCTTTCCCTTACGCGTACCCATCTTCTCGATGATTACGCCGACGAAGGATTCGGGAAGATCGATCAGCAGCAGTTCCTGCGGTTCCTTCTTCTGCCCGTCCTCCACTTTGGTGAGGATTTCCGGCTTCCCCACCTGCAGTTCGAAGCCTTCGCGCCGCATCGATTCGATGAGAATGGCCAACTGCAACTCGCCCCGACCCAGCACCTTAAAGCTCTCGGGACTGCCGCCGTCCTCCACCCGAATGGAGACGTTTGTCAGCAGTTCCTTATCCAATCGATCCCGCAACTTGCGGGAGGTAACGTGATCTCCCTCATTTCCGGCGAACGGTGAGTTGTTCACGCTGAAGGTCATGGCGATGGTGGGCTCGTCAATCTGGATCCGGGGCAGCGGCTTCGGCTCTTCCGCGGCACAGATGGTTTCGCCAATCTGAATGCCTTCCACGCCCGCCACCGCCATCACATCCCCTGCCAGGCCAAGCGTTTCGTCAATTCGCTTGAGACCCTCAAACGAGTACATCTTGGTAATCCTGGTCTTCTGGAAGCTGCCATCCAGCTTTGCCACCATCACGTCATCGCCATGCCGCAGCGTGCCGTTGAACACGCGTCCGATGGCCAGCCGACCCAGATATTCGCTGTAATCCAGGTTGGCCACCAGAATCTGCAGGGTTCCTTCGGGATCGCCTTTGGGCGGCGGGATGGTCTTGATGATCTCCTCGAAGAGCGGTTCCAGGTTCTCCCCCTGCGCTTCGAGTTCGGTCTTGGCGATGCCATCGCGCCCGATGGCGTAGATGATGGGGAATTCCAACTGCTCTTCGTTGGCCCCGAGGTCGATGAACAGGTCGTAGATTTCGTTGATCACTTCCTGGACACGGGCGTCCTGGCGGTCAATCTTGTTGATGACAACGATTTGCGGGAGCCGGGCCTCCAGGCTCTTGGCCAGCACATAGCGGGTTTGCGGCAGTGGCCCTTCGCTGGCGTCCACCAGCAAGACGACGCCATCGACAATCTTCAGCGCGCGTTCCACTTCGCCCCCGAAGTCGCTGTGCCCGGGGGTGTCGACAATGTTGATCTTGTAGTCGTGGTAGCGGATGCCAGTGGTCTTGGAAAGGATGGTGATGCCGCGCTCACGCTCCAGATCGTTGGAGTCCATCATGCGGTCCGCGGTCTCCTCGTTGGCGCGAAAGAGGCCGCTCTGCTTCAGCATGGCGTCCACCAAGGTGGTCTTGCCGTGGTCAACGTGGGCCACAATGGCCAGGTTGCGCGTCTTCTGGGGAGTGCGGTTCGAGGAGCCGTTAGACATGAATTTCCTTATGCGCTACGGTGCAGCGGCGCGAATGGTATTGCTTGGTTAGAACGCTGGTTGGACGGCCGTGGCTGGAGAGTACACGGCATCAGGCAGGTCCCGAACCGCCCCAACTTCATTCCGAAGCCGGGGTACCAGCTGGGCATGGCGCCACAGCCAACACCTTCTATTGTATCGCGGGATTGGGGGTGGGCTTGGTGACGCCTGACGCCAGGAGCGGCGCGCGCGGCGCTTTCTGTCACGAAAGCGAAATTGACGCCAACGAATACGGAACAGAGGGACGGGGAAAAGAAGGGCAGTCCCGGCCGAAACTGCCCGTTCCAGCGCAACCAGCAGGAAAACCAGGGGCTAAGGCTTGCCCTTGGCTTCAGGTACGTTGATGTGGGCGCGAACCAGGCTCTTGGCCAGGCTTTCCGCTTCCACACGATAGGCACCACTTTCGTAGGCAGCCTTCAGGGCTTCCACTTTTTTGGTGGAGTCCAGGCGGTCGATGATCGTTTCCGAGAGTGGGGTCAGATTCACGCGATCCGGAACATTCTCCCGTCGTGCGTCTTCGCGCTTCACGGGAGCTTTTTCCGGACGGGTCACCTGAGTTTCCGCCACCCGGAGGGCTTCAGGTCGGAAATCGGGGATGTTCATGGGGTACAACTCCTACTCAATAAGAAGTATCGGCCCACCGTAGGAAACTTAGAGAAATTTTTGTCATTCGCCAAAATTTCGCCAGTGCTTGGGTACTAAGGCTCAAGGTCTTTTCGGCCTCAGCTCGCTCCAATGGGGCGGCGAACCCAGCGCCTCTGCCGCATCAACGGATGGGCAGGGCGCCCGGTGTCTCCCCCACGGCGATGGGAAATGCTACCGGACCAGCAAAACAGGTAGACTGTGATGCATGCGATTCCTGCTTCTGATTGCATTTTGTCTTGCCATTGGCGTGAGCGCCGCCGATGCGCAGCAAGCGCCCAGCCCTGCAAAGCCGAAACCGGCGCAGGAACACGACGGGGACGACGTGAACGGCTACCGCGACACGCCACGGATCCCCGGCCAGCAGTGGCGGGTGCACGACGTTGACCGTCCACGACCGGTGAAGGTGAAGCCAGGCCCGCCGACGTCTACCCCTCCCCCCGCTGACGCCATCGTGCTGTTTGACGGCAAGGATCTGTCGCAATGGGAGCAGCTTGCCCGAGGCGGAGCCGTATCTGCCCCGAAATGGAAGGTGGAGAACGGCTATATGGAAATCGTTCCCCGCACCGGCCGCTTGCGCACCAAAGAGAGCTTTGGCGATGTCCAGCTACACATCGAATGGCAGATTCCTGACACCAACAAAGGGAACGGGCAAAGCGCGGGCAACAGCGGGGTTGAGTTCATGGGACGGTACGAGATCCAGGTGCTGGAATCAGAAAGCCACTTCACCTACGCCGATGGCGGAGCGGGAGCCATTTATGGGGTTTGGCCGCCGATGGTAAACCCGGCGCGGCCGCAGGGGCAATGGAACGCCTACGACATCTTCTTTACAGCGCCACGGTTTGACGGCGACAAGATGATGGAGCCTGCCTACATCACGGTGCTGTTCAACGGCGTGCTGGTG
>JALOKO010000191.1 GCA_025456495.1 Bryobacterales bacterium
CCAATCGGGCGGGTTGCTGACGCTGCTGTAGCGCGTGGTGAACTGCCGAACTGAGAAATCGGGCAGTTGGCTGGTGTAGTCGATGGCCTCTTCGCGGGCCTGTTCAATCAATGGATCAGAGCCGGGAACATGGACGCGGTGGAATTCGGGCGACTTGCCTCCGGCGCGCGCCAGGGCCTCTTCGCGAGTGATCTCGGGTTCGGGCGCGGCGTTGCGGTACTCTTCCGGCTGACCGCGTCGAACGGTGGGCCGGGTGCTGTCGGCCTTGGGTAACGGCGCGCCGTCCTTCAGGCTGGGCTGGGAACTCACCGGTTCTGCGTCCGCGCTTTCCGGGCTACGGACGGCGGCGCGATCGAACTCGCGACTGGCGGCGCTGCGCTCCTCGGCAGTCCCCTTCCGCAGGAGGATGGCCCGCAGGATGGTCTCTGGATCGTCGTCGTTCACCTCCACCTTTAACTGGTCGCCGGGCCTTAGCAACGAGTCGCGGATAGCCTCACCCGCGGGGTCTTGAAAGCGCGTCTTGGCAAGCACACGAAACTCCAGCAGGCCCCGGCTGGGGGCGTCCAGAATCAGTGACTTCTCACCCAGTTCCCGCAGCGTGCCGGTAAACGACGCCAGGTCCACGGTCATCTTTCCGGCTTCGACGGTCTTCTTGTCGTCCTTGTCGGAGCCTTCCTTCTTCTCGCCGCGGCGTGGCAGCTTTACCTCGGGAATCGGAATGCCTACGCCCGGAACCGGCGTGGGGATGGTGCCCGGAGGATAGCGCCCGCTGGGGTAAGGATACTGGCCTGGCGGATACTGGCCCGGCGGATATTGGCCAGGGGGATATTGGCCAGGGGGAAGCTGATGCTGCACCGACGCGGCAGGCGCGGGCGGGGCCGTCGCCTCCTGGCCGGCGGCCGCCGCGACGGCCAGGGTCACCAGGGGACCGGCCAGAGAGCCCAGCAGAGAACACAGTGCCCAAACGCGCACGAGCAGCCTCCTCCCGGGGGTATACCCGGCTCTTTGCGACATTCCGGTGCTGATCGGACCAGCACCCTCCAACACCAGCGACATCGCCAACCGCGATAGCCGCTGTCGGCACAACGTCCCTATTCCGTTGAGTCCGGGTAACCTGCACAATAGCGCCTGCGCCAAGCACACGCAAGCGACGGAATGATGGACGTGTCGGCCCAGGCGGCCTGCGATTCTGTTGGGCGATTCTGTTGGAAGGTGGGACGCGCGTCATCGTGCGCAGGTTTCCCCGGGCAGCGGAGTGGTGTGCTCCCGGTCAGGCTGCATCCCCGTCGTGGGGAGGGCCATCGCTGATTTCGCGGCACAAGCGCGCTGCCGTGTGTGGCGCCAGCAGGATTCCGTTCCGGTAGTGGCCGTAGGCAAGCCAAAGCGGCAATTCGCCCAGACGGCGCACCTCAGGACCGCTGCCCGCAATCCCTGGCCGGAAGCCCAGCCAGTAGGAATCGCTCAGCGGCGGGAACAGGCCGGGCAGCAATGCCTCAGTGTGCTGGTGAATCGCTTGCACTGCCTGCAGGTTGGGTGTCCGCTGGAAGCCCACATGCTCTTCATTTGATCCTGAGATCACCGCGCCGTTCTGACGCTGGAAGACATACAGGTGCTGGTGACGCACAATGGGACCCAGCGTTCCCGGCCTGCGCGTACATTGGATGAGATGTCCGCGAATAGGTTCGGCGGGTCGTGGCGCGGTGGTGGGTGTGCCTGCTTCGGCCTCTACGGCAATGCTGCTGCTCCAGGCCCCGGCGGCGATCACCACGGCATCAGCCGCCAGCCTGGGCCGCCCGCCCGCCGGCCCGCTGGATGTCGCCCCCGCTTTCCCGCGCAACTCAAAGTGCGTGCCTCGCCAGGTGCAGGCGCCAATCGCGCAGTGTTCGTGGATGCGTACGCCCAGCCGCGGCAGCAGAAGGGCAAGTGCCGCCGTGATCTCCCGCGGACTCACCGTCGCGTCGTCCGGGAACCAGAGTGCCGGGAAGGCGCTGGCTGCAGCCTGTGGCGACAGCGCCGGCGTCATTCGGCGGCACTCCGCCCGGCTGAGTTCCTGAACAGCGATGCCCAACTGCTGTTGCACCTCACGCCGCCGTTGCAGGCCAATCCAGTCGGCTTCGTCCAATGCCAGGTCCACCGCCCCGCACTCGCGAAAATCGATGGCCTGGCCGGAAGCCTCGCGTAACTCGCGCACAAAGGCGGGGTACATTGCCCGGGCGATGACGGTATCGCGCGCCCAGGAAGCCAGCTCATGGGCTTCGCCCCCCGGCGCTAGCATCCCGGCTCCGGCGGCGCTGGACTCCCCGGCGAAGGTCCCCGCGTCATACACGTCCACCTGCAGGCCCTGTTGCGCCAGACGCCAGGCGAGCGTGGCCCCGATAATGCCCGCGCCGACGACGGCCACACGGGCTCTGCTGGATGCGATGAAGGACAAATCCCAGCATAGCTTGCCCTGGGCGGATTGCCGACCGGTGCGTTTTCTTCGATCTGCTATGCTGCGGTGTGATGGCGGAACTGCTGGACGGAAATCGAGTTCGTGACGAGATCAAGGCCGAGTTACTGGGCCGTGTGCAGGCGATACGCCAGCGCTTTCGCGCTCCTGGAATCGCGGTGGTGCTGGTGGGCGACAACCCCGCCTCCGCCATCTACGTGCGCAACAAAGTGAAGACCTGCCAGGACCTGGGCATCTACAGCGAGACCCATACGCCGCCTGCCTCCATTGCAACGGCGGAACTGCTGGCGCTGGTGGAGCAACTCAACCAGCGCGAAGATATCGACGGCATTCTGGTGCAAATGCCCCTGCCGCCGCAAGTAGACGCCAAGCGCGTGCTGGACGCCATCCGCCCCGATAAGGATGTCGATGGATTTCATCCGGTGAGCGTGGGCAACCTCAGCATCGGCAACCCTGGGCCAAGGGCCTGCACGCCGGCCGGAGTCATCGAGCTGCTGAAGCGATACCAGGTTCCGCTGGTGGGCGCTGAGGTCGTCGTGGTGGGGCGCAGTGACATCGTGGGCAAGCCCATGGCGATGATGCTGATCCATGAAAGCGCCACCGTCACCGTTTGCCATTCCAAGACGCGCGACCTGGCCGAGGTCTGCCGCCGCGCGGACCTCCTGATTGCCGCCATGGGGAAGCCCGCGCTGCTGAACGACGCGCACATCAAGCCGGGCGCGGTGGTGGTGGATGTGGGCATGAATCGCGTTACCCACCCTGCGGAAGTGGAGCGCATCTGGCCCGGCGACCAGGCCAAACGCGCGCAACTACAGCAGAAGGGTAGTGTCCTGGTGGGCGATGTCAGTCCGCTCAGCATGGCGGCGCGGGCCTCCTTCTACACCCCCGTTCCGGGCGGTGTGGGTCCGCTCACCATCGCCATGCTGATGGTGAACACCGTCACTCTGGCGGAAGCGCGCGCGCATCGGGCCGGAGTTCTGTTGCACTGATGGCGCAGTGGGGAAGGGAAGGGGTTGCAAGTTGCTGCGAGTGGGGCTGACAGGTGGGCTGGCATCCGGGAAGTCCTTTGTGGCGGACATCCTGGTGACGCTGGGCTGCCATCTGCTGAAGGCCGATGAGGTGGGCCATCGCCTGCTGGAACCCAACGGCGCGGCCTTTGCCCCGGTGGTGGAGGCCTTTGGCCCGGACATCCTGGGGGAAGATGGCCGCATCGACCGCGCGCGGCTGGGCGCCATTGTGTTCCAGTACCCCTCACAATTGGAACGCTTAAACGCGATTGTGCATCCTCTGGTTTTCGACGAAGAAGAGCGTTTCCTGTCACGGGCGGCACTGCAGCACCCCGGTGGCATCGGTATCGTAGAGGCTGCCATTCTGATTGAGACGGGCAACCACAGCAGCTTCGACAAAATTCTGGTGGCCTGGTGTCCGCCAGAACTGCAGGTTGAGCGGGCCATGCACCGCGGCATGAGCCGTGAGGCGGCGCTCGCGCGAATGGCGCGTCAGATGCCGCTGGGGGAAAAGCTGTCTTTTGCCGATGCGGTGATCGACACCAGTGGCGACAAGGAAGCCACCCGGCAACAGGTGTTGGCGGCGCACCGCAAACTGCGGGAATGGGCCGCTGTTGGCAGCGGACCCAAACAGGAAACAGAACGTGACCGCTAGGAGATCGTGGGGAACCCTTGATGCGTAAGATTCTGGTGCTGCTGGCCGCCTTCCTGGGCGGAATGTTTGTCTACTACGCCTTCGTGTCTCCAGGTGCGCTAGCGCCCGATGCCAAGCCCAGGCTGGGTGGAAGTCTCACTTCCGGCCCGGTCTTCACCGCCAATGACGTTGCCCGTAGCGCGGACCTCAGCGCTGACGAGATGAACAACATCGACATCTATCAGCGCGCCAACCCGGCCACCGTCAACATCACCAGCGTCGAATACACACAGAATTTCTGGCTGGAGGTGGTGCCTCGCGAGGGCGCGGGCTCTGGCTTCCTCATCCACGAGGATGGCCTGGTGCTCACCAACAATCACGTGCTGTCGGCCGATGGTAGCCAGGTGGAAGTAACCCTGATGGACCAGAGCCGCTACCGGGCAAAGGTGCTGGCGCGGGACCCCGAAAACGACCTTGCACTGATGAAGATTGAGGCCGGGCGCAAGCTGCCCTTCCTGAAGTTGGGCGATAGCGACACCTTAAGGGTGGGGCAGAAGGTGCTGGCTATCGGGAACCCGTTCAGCTTGGGCGGTACCCTCACCACAGGCATCGTCTCGGCCCTGGGCCGCAGTTTGCCCTCGGGTCGCGATACCGTGCTGGAGGATGTCATTCAGACCGATGCCGCCATCAATCCCGGCAACAGTGGTGGGCCTCTGCTGGATTCGCACGGCGATGTCATTGGCATCAACACGGCCATCTACGGGGCGGGCGGCAACATTGGCATCGGCTTCGCCATGCCCATCAGCCGCGCCAAGGCCATGCTGGAGGTCTACCAGGAACGCGGCGAGTTCGTGCGTCCTTGGCTGGGCTTGCGCTCGCACTTTGTGAATCCCGAACTGGCGCGGTACTTAGAGCTGCCCGAGGACGGCGGCTATCTGGTGGTGGAGGCCGTGCGCGGTGGCTCCGGCGCGCTTGCCGGCATTCGCGGCGCCAGCAGTTGGCTACAGGTGGGCAACTACCGCGTGCCCTGGGGCGGCGACTTCATCACGGGCGTGGATGGCCGCCCGGTGAATTCCTCTGATGTGCTGAAGCGTGTCATGGCCAAGAAGCGAGTGGGTGATCGCGTCCGCTTTGATATCCTGCGCGAAGGGCGCAAGCTGCAAGTGGACATCCCCCTGCGTGAAGCCCCACGCCGCTAGCCCTGCGTTCGTCTGGTTCGTCTAAGGAGGCCGCTTGCCCCGTTACGCTTTTCGTCTGCGCGTGAAGCCGGAAGCCATCGCCCAATACGAGGAAGAGCACCGCCGCGTCTGGCCGGAATTGCTGGCCAAACTGAAGGAGGTGGGCATTTCCGACTACTCCATCTTCCGCCGCGGCGAGGAGTTGCTGCTGGTCCTGCGGGTGGATGATTTTCAGCGTGCCTGGGCGCAACTGGACGCTGACCCCGTCAACCAGCGCTGGCAGCAGTTCATGGCCCCGCTGTTTGCGCCCATTGAGCCGCTGCAACCGGGCGAACGCTTCCCCATGTTCGAGGAAGTGTTCCACCTGGAGTAATCTATTGCGTTACCGACGCCTGCGCCTGAATCTGCTTGGCCACCTTCTCAACGTCTTCCCACACTCGCAGCAGATTGCCGCTCCAGAGCTTGTCGATCTGCTCTTCCGTGTAGCCGCGGCGCACCAGTTCCAAAGTGACGTTGAAGGCTTCCGAAGCGCTGTTCCAGCCATCAATGCCACCACCGCCATCGAAGTCTGACGAGATACCCACGTGGTCAATGCCGATGAGCTTCACGGCGTAGTCAATGTGGTCCACCATGTCTTTGACGCTGGCGCGCGGCGTGGGTGGAAATTGCGCGTCAATCTCCGCCATGCGTGTTTCGTAGGCCTTGCGCTGGTCAGGGGACAGGCGGCTGAGGAACATGCTGCGCATGCGTGCGGTGGGGTCGCCGGCTGTGGCGCTGAGGTTGGGGTCTTCCACCGGACAGGCCCGGTTGCGAGCCACGGGCGGACGGAACGAGGATGCCGCCGCGCCTCCGCCAAAGCCTAGGTCAGCGCGCATCTTGGCGATAGCCGCCGCGCGCTCCTTGGAATCCGTCTTCAGGTAGGAGGCGAAGCCCACAATCTGCACCACGCCGCCGCTCTTCTTCACCGCCAGCAGTTGCTCATCGTCCATGTTGCGGCTATGGTTGGCTAAGGCGCGGGCGCTGGAGTGTGACGCAATCACCGGCGCCTTCGACAACCCGATGGTTTCCAGATTGGCTCCCTTGGATGGGTGCGACAAGTCAATCATCATGCCCAAGCGGTTCATCTCGGCAACCACCTGACGGCCCAGCGGCGACAATCCGTTGTTAAAGCTATAGCCGGTGGCTTCGCCCGTATTGGAATCAGCCAACTGGCTGTTGCCGTTGTGCGCCAGCGACATGTAGCGCCCGCCGCGATCATAAAACTCCTTCACGCGTCGGATGTCCGTGCCGATGGGATAGCCGTTTTCAATGCCAATCACCGCGATCCGTTTGCCTTGACGATGCAGGCTGCGCACCTCCGCCGGGCTAAGCGCCAATCCGATCTGGTCTGGCGCGATCTCCTTGGTGAAGCGGTGAATGGCATCGAACTTTTCGATGGCCTGTTCGTAGGCGTAGGCGTACTCCTCCTCGGTGGGCAGGCGCTGGCCAACATAGACGATGAAGAACGAAACGTCCATGTCGCCATCCACCATCTTGGGCAGGTTCACCTGGGTGGCCAGCCGCTGGGTGTAGTTGCACTCTTTGGTGAAGTTCGCCGGGTCAATGTCCACGTGCGTGTCCAACTTCAGCACGCGGTCGTGGATGGCCTTGGCCTTGGCGGTCAACTCCGCATCGTCGGTCTGGGGGTATGCCAATGTCTGGGGGTATGCCAATGTCTGGGGGTATGCCAATGTCTGGGGATACGCCGGTGTCTGGGTGAGGGGCAACAGTAACGCGGTGGCAAGCAGGAGTCGTCGGGAAAGCGTCATGGGGTACCGTCCATCCTTCCGTGCCGCGCAGGCACGAAGTACATTCAAGGATTCTGAGGAAACGCAACCAGACGGGGGCGAGGGGCGCGGAGACGGGGCCGGGCAAACCACGAACACCCGTAGTATAGCAACGGCGCCGCTGGAAGCGACAAACGCGCCGCCGA
>JALOKO010000192.1 GCA_025456495.1 Bryobacterales bacterium
GCCCTCCACCTAGGCCTGCAGCGTGAACGGTTCGGCGCCGACAGAGTCCGGGGGAGCGACATCCCGTGCGCGGCGTCGGGACACAGCCCCCAGCATGGCGCCAAACACCACGTGGGTCCACATCAAGTGCGCATGAATGCCGTAGATGACAATGAAGCTGGAGATCTGCTGCCACCACACGCGGTCGCCCGCCATGAATAGGGCCAGGGCGAAGCAGATCCCCACCAGATGCGGACCCACCCCTTTGCGATTACTGGGAAAGGCGAGGGCGAACAGCAACCCGCAGGCCACAAAGTACAGGAAGACCAGCGCGAAGCCGGCCGCGGTATGGTAGCCCGGATCCGCCTCCAGTACATCCCGCGAATACAGCACCGTGCTGAACAAGTTGCCGTAAGCGTGCCAGGGCATCCCGGCAAAGCGACCCAGGGCAACCAGGAAGGCGATGGACCCCAACGCCGCCAGCGCCGACACCTCGACACCCGCCTTAAGCGAACTCAGCAGATACCGTCCCTGTTTCGGTGCATCCATACCAACAGCCTATACTAGACGTGCGGCATGCAGGTTTCCGGCGATCGGCGCGCGGCGGCTTGGCCTGGAAAGCAATCGAATGAATTCACGCAGAGTTGTCATCACCGGCATTGGAGCCATCAGTCCCAATGGGATTGGCCGCGAGGCCTTCTGGGAGGCCAGCAAAGCAGGACAAAGCGGTGTCAAGCGTATCTCGCTGTTTGACCCCACAGGCCTGCAATGCCAGATTGCCGGAGAGGTGGTGGGCTTTGATGAAGCACGCTACGTCAGCGCCAAGGATCGCCAGCACGTGTCGCGGGTGACGCCGCTGGCCATCGCCGCCACTGAGGAAGCGCTGGCCGACGCGGGGATCGACGCCACCGCCATGAGCCGCGACGAACTCCGCCAGGTGGGCGTGATGCTGGGCTCCGGGGGTGGCAGCCAGGAGTTCACTGAGCAGCAGTATCGCTACTACTACACGGGCCAGCAGAAGCAGTGTAGTGTGTACGTGATTCCCACCTCCACCATCGGCACGCTGGCCAGTGAAGTGTCGATGCGCTTCGGCTTCCGCGGGCTTAGCCACGTGGTGAGCACGGGATGTACATCGTCCACGGACGCCATCGCCTATGCCTATCGCCACATTCAGATGGGCGCCCTGGACCGTGTGGTTGCGGGCGGCGTGGATGCTCCCTTGGCTCCGCTGATCCTGCGTGGCTTCCTGTTGATGCGCATCATGAGCACGCGATGGAATGACGATCCAACCCGTGGCTCGCGTCCGTTTTCCAAAGATCGCGATGGCTTTGTGATTGCCGAGGGCGCCTGGTTTTTCGTCATGGAAGAGGCTGAGGCGGCGCGACAGCGTGGGGCGCGCATCTACGGCGAGATTGTGGGTTACGGCTCCACCTGCGAAGCCTATCACCGCGTCCGTCTGGAGGAGTGCGGCGAAGAGCCCGCGCGCGCCATGGGCATGGCAATGCGCGAAGCGGGCATTGGCCCGGAACAGGTGGACTACGTGAACTACCACGGTACCTCCACGGAGCTGAACGACCGGATTGAGACGCGCGCGATGCGGCTAGCCTTTGGCCAGCACGCCAGCAGAGTGCCGGGTTCAGCGCTGAAGAGCCTCATCGGGCACCCGCAGGGCGCTTGCGGTGCGGCCGGGATTGCCTCCACCCTCCTGGCGATGCGCGATGGCGTGGCTCCGCCCACGATCAATCTGGAAGAGGCTGACCCGGAATGCGACCTCGATTACATCACCGACATCGGCCGTCGCGTGGCCATTCAGAATGCCGTCTGCAACTGCATCGCTTTCGGCAGCAAGAACTCGGCGATGGTGCTGCGCCGCTGGGATGGCTGAGGCGCGCGCCCGGCTTCAGCTACAGGAATCGCCAAAGGCTCCCGGCGACGGGCAGCGCCAGCGTCGCCGGGGGCGCCTACGCAGCCTTTGTGTAGTAGCTCTTCCGGGCGCGCACCGTGAGCTTCTTGTCCCGTACCCGCAATTCCAGTTGGCGCTGGGCGCCAGGGGTCCCCGCCGAGGGCGTGAATCCCAAGCTGTATTGGTTGCGGAGTTCCTCTTCAATCTGGGCGAACACCTCGTTGATTGAGAGATCCTCTGTCACCTCAAACATCGCGCCGCCGGTCTCACTGGAAAGGAACTGCAGGGCGCCCCGGCCGCGCTCACGGATTCGCTTGCGGTTGTACACCCGGGGATCCATGTAGAGAATGCTGTACACCAGGCTATCGGCGCGCTGGCTGGTTTCCGCCGCGTCGCCGCGCGAAATCCGGCTGCCGTAATCGACGCCATCGGAGATCAGCAGGATGGCCTTGCGACCGCTTTCTTTGGCAAGCACTTCGTCGGCGGCGAGATAGACCGCATCGTAAAGGTGGGTGCCGCCGGTGGACGATCCGCCAGGCTGTGGCGTGCGATCGCCGCCCCGGTCGCCACCCGGGGTTCCCCTGCCCCCCGGTCGTCGCCCACCCGGCAGGCCGATCCGGATCTGGAAGTCGCTGGCCATCGGCGTGCGCAGCACGGGCCGCACGCTGCCGCCCGGGTTCCCCAACCGTCCGATGGCCCGCTCCAGGTCTTTGCGCGACGCCGTCAGCCCCTGCAGCAGCTCCACCTCGCGGTCGAACTTGATGACGAAGGCCTGGTCCTGTTCCGGGCGCAGCACGCGTCCCAGGAACTGGTAGGCAGCCTCTCGTTGCTCCTCCAATACGTTTGCCTGGCTACGGCTGGTGTCCACCAGGATGCCGATGGTCAAGGGAAGATCGCTCTGCCGCGTGAAGTAACGGATCTCGCGTTCCACCCCATCATCCAGTAACTGGAAATCCTCTTTGGCAAGGTTGCTAACGATGGCGCCATTTGGGTCGCGGACGGATGCCAGGACGTTCACCACGTCCACATCGACGCGAAAGGTGGCGTCGGCTTCAGTGTCTGCCTGCGGGGTAGGGACCGTCGTGCGGACGGCACCGCCCTCCACCCGCTTGAATTGCGCCTGCGTCGGCAGTGCGGCGTAGGCAGCCATCAGAGACAGGAAGGCACGGCGTTGGTACATGAAAATTGCCTGTTGTAGGTGTAACGCATCAGCGCCCACAAAGTTCCGCGGAACTGCGGGATTGCGGCAAACTTCCAGCCCACTTGCCGCAAAAACGCAGCGAAACATGGTGCAGTCGGCATGCGTCTGACAGCAACAAAGCCTGTAGTCGAATGCCGGCGACAGTTACCGCATCTGGTGGCGTGACTCGCTACATCTGATAGAGTGTGAAGAACTTCCCCCTGAGGTCTGGCCAATGAAGCGTAACCGAGATTTCTTTCGTTTCTTAGCTCTTCTGTTTGCGCTGGCCATGGCGCAAACGATGTGGGCGCAGGGGCAGGGGCCCATCCAGCCGCGAACCGGCACCGTGGCGCGTCCGCGTCCGGATGCGGAAGCCGCCAAGCCGCCCGTGGAGGAGCAGAAGATTGAGTCGCGCTTCAAGCGCCAGCCCGATTCGGACATCGTCGAAGAGGGCGCCACCTTCCGCAGCGACGTGTTGACAGTGGATGTCCCCATCGCCGTGCTGGACAACAAGGGCCGCTTCATCCCGAACATTCCCCCAGGCAACTTCCGCATCCTGGAAGATGGCGTGCCGCAGAAGGTCACCGGCTTTGAACTGGGCCAGGCGCCCATGACCGTGTGTCTGGTGATTGAGTTCAGCGCGGCCTTCCAGCGCTTCTGGAGCGAGACCTGGTACCAGACTCTGGTGGCCACCCAGGGCTTCATTGAGACGCTCCAGCCAGAGGACTATCTGGCCATCGTCGCCTATGACTTGCGTCCGGAGATTCTCTCTGATTTCTCTACCAACCGCATGGACGCCATGGGGGCCATGCGTCGTCTGCAAATTCCCGCCTTCAGCGAATCGAACCTCTACGATGCCCTGCAGTTCACGTTGGAGCGTATGGAGAACATCGAAGGGCGGAAGGCCGTAATCGTCATCGCCAGCGGCATGGACACCTTCAGCAAGCTCAACTTTGGCGAAGCCCGGAAGGTCGTGCAGAACGCCGGCATTCCCATCTACACCATCGGGCTGATGCAGTGGATTCGCGAATGGATGGACTCGCGGAACATGATGGGACCCATCATGCGTATGGACTTTCTGCAGGCCGATAACCAGATGCGCACCTTCGCCAAGGAAAGCGGCGGCCAGAGCTTCTTCCCGCGATTTTATGGTGAGTTCCCATCCATTTACGGGGCCATCCATCAGGCCATGCGCAACCAGTACAACCTCATCTACCAGCCCACCAATCAGGAGCGCAACGGGGCCTTCCGCCGCATTGAGGTGCAGTTGGTAAACCCGGCCACCGGTGAGCCGCTGCGCGTGGTGGACGAGAAGGGCAAACCCATTAAGTACAGCATCGTTGCCAAGCGTGGCTACAACGCCCCGCGCCCTGTGGAATAGCGCCCGCTCTTGATGGAATAGCGCCCGCTCTTGATCGAATAGCGCCCGCGCCCCGAAGCGGATCTTCCCGCCGGGAGTGACGCGGCCTTGACGCCCGCCACGGCGTACCCGCCCGCCACCGTATACCCGCCCGCCACGGCCTACCCGCCCGCCACCGTATACCCGCCCGTTGGACATCCTCCGGGCGGGCGCTCTCTTCGCTTAGCTCTCCATTGCCATCATTGTCAAGCGAGGAATGTTGCTTCGGATGAGTCCGTTACAGGACGGTTGACACCGCAAATTTGGGTCTGTTACCGTTCCTTAGTCGCATGCCACTCTCCCAACCCAAACACCCCGCCCAAACCCACCGCATTCTGTTAGCAGCCGCCAATCAGGTAGGCACCAAAGCGCGCAAGGTATTGCTGGAGGAAAAGGGCCATGAGGTGCTGATCACCAGCAAGGCCAAGGACGCCATGCATCATCTGGAAGCGGGCGGGTTGGCCCTGGTGATTGTCGATTGCAACCTGGAGCACGGCAAGGGTTTGGAGTTGCTTCAGGAAGTATGCGCGCATGCCAGCGGATTGCCCACCATTCTGCTGGCTGACCCTGTGCAAGGGCTTGAGCTGGATGGCGCCGCGTGCCAGCCGGACATTGTAGTGGCGAAGCAATTCGACGAAGTGACGCAGTTGCAGAGAGCCGTAGAGAAACTGTTGCGGCGTCGCGTGCCCCGTAAGAAGCCAGGTTCCGTCAGCGGTGCTCCCCCGAAAAAGCGCAAGCAAGGCTAAACGGCTCCATTCCCGTTCAAGCCCTATCTCCCGGCGGCGCTTCCCGAAGCAGTCGAACTCCCAATAGGCCCCTACTGTACCCCAAAGCAGTGGGCCCCCAAAGCAGTGGGCCCCCCCAAACTGGACACCGCCCCGCGCCGCTTGCGTAGAATAAGAACTTGGACGTTGCACTGCCTCAGTACCGTGACCGGTGCGCACGCGCCAGAGCCGTTCCGCCGTGGATTCGGACGGTGGCGGCAACGTTGCTGCTGGCCTTTGTCCTGCTCGGACAGGACCCTTCCCCCTTCACCCGCCTCAGCCCGCAACAACAGTCCACCGCCGCAGCGTGGTTGCAATCGCTCACGCTTCGCCAGCGCATTGCGCAATTGATGATCGCGCCGTTTTTCGGTGAGGCGCCCTTCGCCGGTGGCGACGACGATCGTGCGTTTCTCAAGCTCGTGGAAGGGGAGGGCGTAGGTGGACTCATCATCCTGAACCGCGTGGTTGGGGGCAGCGTCCAGCGCGCGGAACCCTACCAGATGGCCGCCTTCCTGAATCGCATGCAACGGCGGGCCAGTATCCCCTTGTTGGTGGCCGGGGATTTTGAGCGCAGCGCGTCCATGCGCGTCCAGGGAGTCACCGCGTTTCCCCACGCGATGGCCTTCGGCGCCGCGAACGATCCAGCGCTCACCCGCCGTTTCGGGGAAGCCACCGCCTGTGAGGCTTGGGCGCTGGGAGTGCATTGGGTGTTGGCGCCCTCGGCTGACCTGAACCGGAACCCGGACAATCCGGTCATCCATCTCCGTAGCTTCGGGGAGGATCCCGCCCAGGTGTCACTGCATGTGCGCGCCTTCCTGGACGGGCTGCAGCGCAATGCGCGCTGTCCGGTTCCAGGCTCGGTGAAGCACTTCCCGGGCCACGGCGACACCAACGTCGATTCCCATTACGGATTGCCCACCATTGCGCGTACCCGCCAACAACTGGACGAATCTGAACTGGCGCCCTTTCGCGCCGCCATCAATGCCGGCGTGTACAGCGTGATGCCCGGCCATCTCAGTATTCCCGCCATGGGTACGGGATCCTTGCCCGCCACCGTGGCCAAGGCCATCGTGACTGACCTGCTGAAAGGGGAAATGGGCTTCCCCGGCCTGGTGACCACCGATGGCCTGGACATGCGTGGTTTGTCCAGCCGTTTCCCGGCGGGCGAGGCCTCTGTGCGGGCGCTGGAAGCCGGTGCGGACGTGCTGATGATTCCCCCGGACCCGGTGGCATCCCTGAATGCGATTGAGGCGGCGCTGCGCAGCGGAAGGCTCACTGAGGAGCGGCTGAACCGCAGTGTCCTGCGCGTTCTGCAACTCAAGGCGGCGCTGGGTTTGGATGCGAAACGAACGGTAGACCTGGAGGCGATTGCCGAGGTGATTCCCTCACCCGACTTCCAGCAATTGGCTGAGACGGTTGCCGCCCGTGCCCTCACTTTGGTGCGCAACCACCGTCAAGCGCTGCCCTTCCAACCCGGCGGCGGGCAGTGCGCGATGGTATTGAACCGGGGGCGCTTCACCACCGACGGCCGGGCCTTTGCCACCGCTGTGCAGGAGTTGGATGCCAAGGCCAAGGTGTGGTTTGTGGACGAGACGATGTCTGACGCCGCCTTCGCGCAACTGCAGCGGGATTCCTCCGCATGCCGCGCGGTGGCCGTGGCTTCCTTCCATGGGGTGTCGGTGACACCCTCCCCTGGCGCCAACGGGGCTGGGTCTGGCGGGATTCCGCTGCCACCCCGCCAGGCAGCGCTTCTGAAGGCCGTGGAAGCATCACCCGCGCGCGTGGTGCTGGCGCCTTTTGCCAACCCCTACTTGGGCGCGCACTTCCCAAAGGCCAGTGCGGTGCTGGTTCCCTTCAGTTCCGTCCCTACCAGTGAAAGGGCGACTGCGCAAGCCATCTACGGACGCACGCCCATTGCTGGCAGGAGTCCGGTGCGGCTCCCCGGGCAACTGGAGCTTGGCGAGGGGCTCGTGCTGTCAATGCCTGCTCCGCGTCGATAGGGCGTCGCC
>JALOKO010000193.1 GCA_025456495.1 Bryobacterales bacterium
TGGTGAGTTGCGTGGGAGCGGCGCTGCCATCCTGCGGCATCACGTAGAGTTCTTCTTCGCCACTGATGTCGGACAGGAAGGCGATGTGTCGGCCGTCCGGGGACCATGCCGGGGCCTTGTCATGTGCGCCGGAACTGCGGGTAAGGTTGCGCGGCACACCCTTTTCGATGGGGGCGCTAAAGATGTCGCCGCGAGCGACGAAGAGCGCGCGCTCTCCCTTCGGACTCAGCGTCGCGCCGGCCACCTGACTGCCCACGTTCATCTGTGAAGGCCGAGACGCCAACCCATCATCCGGCACCTGGATGGCGACGCGTTGGGGCGGGCGGTTGCCCTTGGTATCCACCAGGTGCAGTTCGCCATTGCGCTCAAAGACGATCTTGCCGTCCGATGAATGGCTGGGCCAGCGGACATCCCAATCCGTGTATGTAGTGATGGCCTTGGAGCGTTTGCTGGCGACGTCGAATTCGTATAGGTTCAGCGTGCCCGTGCGGTCGCTGGCGAAGTAGATCTTGGTGCCGATCCACATGGGGTCGCGTTCGGTGCGTGGGGAATGATCCACCGGCAGGATGGACTTGCTGGCGAGGTCAAAGACGTACAGGTTTTGCGCCCAGCCCCCCTCGTAGCGCTTCCAGGTGCGGAAGTCGCGGAAGAGCGGGCTGTAGACCAGTTGTTTGCCGTCGGGCGAGAAGTCACCGGCGCCGGAGGTGGGCATGGGCAGCGCCTCAGGCAGGCCGCCGGCGGCGGGCACCGTGAAGAGCCGCGATTGGGCCACGCTCCACCCCTCGCGCATTGAGCGGAAGAGCACGCTGTTGCCATCGGGCGTCCATCCGTATACCTGGTTGTCGTAGCCCCAGCGGGCGGGCAGCGGGCCCTTTGCCGGATAAAACGTCAACTGCTTCGGCACGCCCCCCGTGGCGGGCACCACGTATACCTGCTCATCGCCATCGTACTGGCCGGTGAAGGCGATCCACTTACCATCCGGGGAATACTTTGGGAACAGTTCCAGGCCCGGGTGGGCAGTGAGGCGGGTGGCGGCGCCGCCGCTGGTGGAGGCAGTCCAGAGGTCGCCGGCATAGCTGAAGACGACGCGGTCGCCATGGACATCGGGGAATCGCAGCAGCTTGGTCTGGCTGAAGGCAAGGGCGCTGACGAGCAGCAGCAGCACGGTAAGCCGCGGGAGGCAAGCGAATCGGATCATCGTTGGAGTTCCTTGGTGGTGGAGTCTTCCAGAGGAAGACGCGCAGGCCCCGCGCGGGTAGCGCGGAACGAGCCAAGCTTCAGTGTAAACCGGGAGCGGGGGCGTGCACGGGCCGTTGGGCTGAGGCGCCATTCGGCTGTCCGCAAGTGATGCATCGCAGCTTGGCCGACACACGACCGCAGAGGTCGGCCGGTTGATGGGGCTGGCGGAATGCGAATAGAAAGTGTGGCCACCAACCACCTGAGCCCGCATTTCGTCAGGTTCGTTCAGGTCCTTGCCAGGCGGGCGTGTTTGGTGTTGGGCGCGACGCGTGCTTACTTTCTTACCGGGGCGGGGATGGCGTCGCCGAGGTTCATTGAGCCGCCACCTTCGCTGACGTAGTTGCGGTTCCAGGATGGGATTTCCAGCACGATGTCGCCGTGTACGACGCATTGGCAGCCCAGGCGGGAATTCAGCGACAGGTCAGCTGCCTGGTCCAGACGGTCGGCTTCGTCGTCTTCCATCTCGCTGACGTTGCCCATGCCTTCGGTGATCTTGATGTGGCAGGTGGTGCAGGCGTTGTTGCCCCCGCAAGCATGCTCCAGGTGCAGGCCATTGTTCAGGGCGATGTCCAGCACGGAGGCCTTCAAGCCATGCTCAGAATACGGCATGGTTTCGGGGTCGAATTCCACCGTCACGTTCTCAGGAAGAAAGGTAACCTTTGGCAAGCGAAATCCCTCGGGGCAACAAGATCGTGGCGGGCTGCCGGATGCGCCGGGCGAGCCTACCTCTGGTATAGAGATGCGGCAGCAGGCCCGTAGGGATGCAACGGAGTGGAAGCCGAAAACCACGAATCCGCCCCAGGGCGGCGCGGTTAGTCCATGGTCCTGCTGTAGCCCTGCCGCTGTTGCTGGCGCAGGAGGGCGGTAAGCCGGGCGACGACATCCGGATGCCGCTGATACAGGTTGTGCAGTTCGGCGGGGTCGTCCTTCAGGTTGAACAACTGCCCCTGTGGCCCATCCGGGGCGGCGGGGACGGTGACGGGTAGGGTGAAGCCGCCGGAACCCAGGCCGAGAGCCAGTTTCCAATCTCCTTCGCGAATGGCAAACATTCCATTCATGGAGTGATGGACGATGTGCTGGCGCGCAGGCGTGCTGGCTTTGCCCAACAGGGCGGACAGCAGATTGAAGCTGTCCTCGCCAGCGTCGCGCGGCAGCGGCGCGCCCACCAGCGCCGCGACGGTGGCCAACAGGTCCGTCAGGCAGCCCAGGTCGCGGCGGACGCTTCCCGCCGGGATGCTACCCGGCCAGCGGGCGAGGAAGGGAACGCGGTGCCCACCCTCCCAGATGTCGGCCTTCTCGCCTTTCCAGGCGGCATTGGCCTGGTGCGCGTATCGTTCCTTATCCGCGATCTTCCAGTCCGCGCCGTTGTCGCTGGTGAGGATGACCAACGTGTTCGCATCCTGGCCGGACTCGCGGAGCGCGGCCATCACCTGCCCGAGGGTGTCGTCCACGTGCGCGACGAAATCGCCGTAGTCGCCGGCCTGGGAGCGGCCCTGAAATTCCTTGCCAGGTAGCCATGGGGTGTGCGGCGCGGCCAGCGGCAGGTAGAGGAAGAAGGGCTGCCGTCCTGATTCCGGGCTTGCGCGCTGATGAATGTACTCCACCGCCTTGCGGGTGAAGGTCTGGTGAACGTGGTGGACGTCGAAGGACGGCGCGCTGGCTCCGGCGCGCCAGAACACGCCGCGCGGTTGGTTGCTGCCGGCGGTGAGGGCTGTGGGCGCCTCCACCAGTCGGCTGCCATCGATGTACACATAGGGCGGCATGTCCAGCGACGCTGGAATACCGAAGTACCCATCGAAGCCGTGATCCAGCGGACCGGGGCGCAGGGGCTGAGAGTAATCCACCGGGTCTGCGAGGCCCAGGCCCAGATGCCACTTGCCGATGCCCATGGTGTGATAGCCCGCTTGCCGCAGCAGGCGGGGGACGGTGAGCCGCTCGGGCTCAATCAGGTTGGGCGAGTATCCCCATAGAACACCGCTCTTTAGCCGGGTGCGCCAGGCGTAGCGTCCGGTGAGTACGCCATAGCGGGTGGGCGTGCAGACGGCCGACGGGGAGTGCATGTCCACGAAACGGGCGCCCTCGGCGGCCATCCGGTTGGCGTGTGGGGTGGGGATGGCGGAGTGGGAGTTGTAGCACTGCAGGTCTCCCCAGCCCAGGTCATCCGCCAGGATGTAGATGATGTTGGGCCTGCCCGCGGCTTGGGCGGCCGACGCGGCGTTGGGCACCAGATGCGGTGCGGCTGCCGTCCCCAATGCCCCCGCCGCCATTGCGCGGAGGAAGTCCCGCCGCTGCCAATTCGCCATTGCTGTTGCCTCCCGCCTTAGTCTACCGGAGCGGCGTCGCGGTCCGGGGCCAGGTTGCGCCAGCCAGGTTGCGCCAGAGTGACGTCGGGTGGTGTCCAGGTTGCGAAGCCTTTCGGCAGAGTCTCAATCCACCGTGATTCGAGAATAGAATAGGGGTGGCGTGGGTTGCTTACCAGCCACCGCGCATCAACAGAATCACGACATGCCGGAGACCCCGGCGGAGGAAATGCTCCATGAGCCAACTGTTTATCCAGGGCCTTGTCCTACACGAACCCGGCCCTTGGGGCGAGCGTCAGCCGGTGGCGGGCGCCCGCGTGGAAATCCTGAGTGGCGATGACCAGACGCGGGGCAGCGATCTCATCATGTTGGCCACCACCAATGCCACCGGGGAGTTTCAAGGCCTCACCACCGAATGGCGGGGCACGGTGATCAAGACGGTTCCTGACCCCAACAAGCCGTGGCGCACGATCCAGGTGGAAGAACCGGATCCGGACGAGACCCTGGTGCTGCGGGCACGCATCCGGCAGTCCACCGCCGATGGCGTGAAGATGATCACGCTCCCGGTGGAATACACCGACGATATGCACCCCGTCGCGCCATTGGTGGTGAACTGGGCGCCGGCGGCCCAAAGCGTCATCGGATTTGTGAATGGCCTGTCCTGCACAACGCCCATCGAGTTTATTGAACGCACCATCCTGCAGATTAACGCGCGCCGCGGCGAGGTGAAGCTGGAGGCCTACGGGCAGGCGGCGGAGCCTTACCTGGAACTCACCGCCCCTACCGCACGGCAAGCACGGCTGGCTGCCTCCATGCACCTCAGCACCGAGGAGGTGCTGCGCATCCGCACGCTGCTTACCTGCAACGACGGGATGGACCTGTGCGATGTGGTGGACAGCTTCTGGATTTCGCTGGTGGTGTCGTCCATCATCTTTGCGCCCATCACCGGGCAGGCCGCGGCGTCGTTTGGGCTGGCCTTGCAACGGCTGCTGTACAGCGGCTACCAACTCGCATCCGTGGGGAACGCCACCGTGGCGATGAACGGCATGGGCGTGCGCATTCGATTGGCGCATCCGGAGTGGAAGGCCACACAGGTGGCTGAAGCCATCGAATAGCGACCGGAAGGCCGGTTGCATTCATGGTGGGTGGAGGCTTTTCGGCGGGGCGTTGATTGCCACGCCGTCGCCAAGTAGAATCAGCGGTGAATGCATTCATTCCCGGATAGAGAGGGTAAGCGATGAGCAGCATGACGAATCGGCGGGATTTCCTGGGGAACGCAGCCAGGCTGGCGGCGGTGGCGGCGCCCGCCGTGCTGGGACGGGCCCAAGACCGCAAACTGCGCGTGGGCATCATCGGCACGGGCTGGTGGGCCGGGGTGGACATGAAGGCGGCCTGGGCGGTGGGTGGCGCAGAGGCGGTGGCCATCTGCGACGTGGACAGCGCCATGAGCGACGCCTTCGTGGCGGAATGCGAAAAGGCCCAGGGATCGAAACCGAAGGTATTCAAGGATTATCGCGAGCTTATCCAGCACCCGGGCTTGGACGCCATCTTTCTCACCACTCCGCCCCAGTGGCATGCGCTGCCCTTCATTGCAGCGTGCGAGAAGGGCCTGCCGATTTACTGTGAGAAGCCCCTGGCCTACGATGTGCGCGAGGGGCAGGCAATGATGGCCGCCCAGAAGAAGGCGGGCAACGTTGTGCAGATCGGGTTCCAACGCCGACAGAGCGACGCCTTCCACGCGGCCGCGGAATACCTTCGTGGCGGGAAGCCCGGCAAGATCGTCCAGGCCGAGGCGAACATTCACTACAAGGCCGGGACGCCTGACCCTACTCCACAGGCGCCTCCGGCGACACTTGATTGGGATACGTGGTGCGGTCCCGCGCCGCTGTTGCCGTATTCGCCCGCCATCGGCCATCGTTCCTGGCGCCTTGAGCGGACCACCGGACACGGGCACATGGTGGATTGGGGCATCCATCTCATCGACGCCACGCGGATGATGACCGGCCTGCGCACCCCGCGGCGCATCCAGGCCAGCGGCGGCATTTATCACTACAAAGGAAAGATCACCACACCGGATACGCTGGTGGCCCACTTCGAGTTTGAACAGTTTCCGCTCATCTGGCGGCACCGCCTATGGGGCAGCGTCGAGATGGACCCCGCCTACAACAACGGCATCTTCTTCTATTGCGAGAACGAGACCGTCTTTGTGACGGATTCCCGCTGGGAGATTCACCCTTCCGGCAAGGGCGCCCAAAAGCAGGTGATGCCCGCCACAATGAAGGGCAACCAAATGGGCGAGGCGCACGTCAGGAATTTCCTGGATGCGGTCCGCGCCGGCAAGCAGCCCTCGTGCCAGATTGCCGACGGTTGGAACTCCACAACCACGGTGCATCTGGGCATGGTGGCCTATCACACGGGACAAGCAATCCAGTTTGACGCCAACGCGGTGGCCATCCCTGGAAACAAGGAAGCGCATGCGATGCTCAAACGGGAGTATCGGGCGCCCTGGCGGCACCCCTGGAAGGGATAGTTTGAAGCACACGGGGATCTCAATTCACGCACCGGCCCTGGTGGTCGTCTGGATGCTGGGCATGCTGCTGACGGGATGTGGCGGCGGAGGATCCACGGCGGAAACCGCCCCACCGCGCCCGCAAGCGGCGCAACCGGCGAAGATTCTGTTCTTCTACCCCGGACAGGAAAGCGTGTCCCCGGGCGACCAGGCCCAGGTTTGCTATGGCGTTGAGAACGCCACCAGCGTGCGCCTGGATCCGCCCCTTGCCGACATCCGCCCGCTCTCAAACAAGTGCCTCTGGGTTACGGTGAAGTCCACCACACCGCTGCGCCTGATCGCGCAGGGCGAGGATGGCGCAGAGGTGGAGGCGACGATGACCGTTGCGGTGAAGGCGGGTTCGCCATCCTCCACCCGCACCGCGCCCGAAGCGCCCGCTTCCACGCTGATTGAGACCTTCACTGCAAGCACCACCACCGTGTCGCCGGGGGGCGGGGCTACCATCTGCTATGTGCTGTCAGAGCCCGCGACGCTGCAGATGAGCCCGTCCCAGGGAAACCTGGGCAGTGACCTGAAGAAGTGCGTTCTGGTGAAGCCGCAGCAAACCACCACCTATACACTCACCGCAAACGGCGGCGGGAAAACAGATAGCGTGTCCATCACCATCCGGGTGCAGTAGCGGCATCGCCAGCGAAGGCCACCACGCGCGCCGGATCCAGCATCAATCGCACGGGAGAGCCGTCCGCGCACGGGGCTGAGGGGCCATCCACGTCCACCTCTTCGCCGCCATCCAATTGCAGCCTGCAACGGCAGTGGGCGCCAAGGTCAAGGCAGTAGCGCAAGCGGGCGGGGAAGGCGAGCCAGCCGGAACGCGTGGACGAGGCGCCCGGCGATTCCAGTACCGCGTGGTTGCCACGGAAGGCCAGCCAGCGGCCATCCTCAGTCCGTAGCGCCTGCCATCCAAAGAAGCGGGCCACGGGCAGTGAGGCGGGCTTGGAATAGAAGTCGCGGGCCGGCCCCACCTGCGCGATACGCCCATCCAGCACCAGCGCGATGCGGTTGGCCATGGTGGCGGCTTCCAACTGATCGTGCGTGACGAACACGGTGGTGATGCGCAGCCGCTGTTGCAACTCACGCAGCAACAGGCGCAGGTCGCCC
>JALOKO010000194.1 GCA_025456495.1 Bryobacterales bacterium
GCCGAAGGTTTCCGGCAGATGCAGGCGGATGGCGCGGGCCACGCCGGCATCATCGATGGCGCTGCACACGATGCCCCCCAGAACGGCGGCGGCGACGTTGTCCGGGTGCCCTTCAATGCGCGCGGCTTCGTCCAGAATCCGGTGGCGATCCCAGTTCAGGTGCAGCAGCTTCACGGCCAACACCACCCCGGCGACCAGGGCAGCCGCGCTGGAGCCCAAGCCCTTGCCAATGGGGATACCGTTTACGATCTGCAGTTGGACGGGGGGCAGGGTCGGGTGGCGGGTGTCCGCGCCGGGAAGCTCACCGGCAACCCGCAGCGCGGTCTGCCAGATAAGGTTGTCGGCGTTGGTGGGGATGCTGGCCGCGTCTGTGCCAGCAACGCCTATCGTGAGTTCGTCGGCCGGGCGAAAGCGGCACTCCAGATAGAGTTGCACCGCCATGCCCAGCGCATCGAAGCCGGGCCCGAGGTTAGCGCTGGAAGCGGGTACCCGAAACCGCTCCCAGCCTGTCATGTCGTCCGCCATGGAAGAAGGCCCGCTTAGGCGAGCACCTGCTTCTCACCGGTGCGGCAGGACGTGTAAATGCGCTCCACCAACTCCAGCGCAGCCAGTCCGGCGGCGGCGGAGCACTTGGGTTCGCGTCCGGTGCGGATGGCGTCGCCGAAATCCAGGAATTGCCGTTCAAAAGGCTCCAAAGAAATGGCCATGGGGTCACTGGCGCCGGAGGCGACATCCTTGGCGACAGGGGCCGATTCGCCCTCATCGTCCTGAACGTCCCACGTCGTGAGGCGGTCGCCGGTGATGACGGCCGTGCCCTTGGAGCCGTGGAACTCAATGCGTTCACTGTAGCCGGGCCAGAAGGCGGTGGAGGACTGGATGACGCCCGTTGCGCCGCTGGCAAACTTGAGGATGGCGGTGATGACATCCTCGCTCTCAATCTTGTGCAGCGCGCCCAACTGCCAGAAGCCGAATAGCTCAGCGACAGGCCCGGCCACCCAGCGCAGCATATCCACCTGATGGACTGCCTGATTGATGAGGGCGCCGCCACCTTCCACGGCCCAGCTTCCCTTGATGGGGCGGCTGTAATACTCCGCGCTGCGGTGCCATTTCACATAAGCGTCCGCTTGCAGCAACTTGCCCAAACGTCCCTCGGCGATGGCCTTGGAGAGGAAGATCATCGAATCGTCAAAGCGGTGCTGGCTGACGACGCTCAGCAGGATACCGCCGGCGTTGGCGGTATCGATCATCTTGCGCGCGGTGGCGGTATCAATGGCCATGGGCTTCTGCAACTGGACGTGCTTGCCATGCTGCGCGGCCACCTCAATGGGCTGCAGACGGAAATCCGGAAAGGTACAAACGTCCACGTAATCCACGTTGGGATGGGAGCAGAGTTCCTGATACGAAGGCACAAACTCGCAGCCATATTGCAGGGCGAACTTGTTGCCGTATTCAGGGCTGACGTCCGTGCAGACCGTCACTTGGTAGCCGATGTTCTTGTACGCCTGCGCATGCTTGTGCGAAATGGCGCCCGTGCCGATGATTCCAACGCGCAATTCGGATCTCCTTGAATGAACAAAAGCGAATGATTGAAAGGTTGGCCTTCGGCCTGATGGGCAACCAGCACCCGAAGCCGAACAACACCCTTGCCGGGGACAACAACCAACCTCTTCCTGGCGGGACGCGCCAGCCACTACCTGATGATAGCGTAGGCGCCCTGAGGGCGATGTCTGGCAACGCTCGCGCCCGGTGAGAGGGCTGATGCTGGCCTAGCTGAGCTTGGTGATGACGTCCTCAATCAACCTGGGCACGTAAGAGCGAAGGCGCTGCTCCAGTCCCTCCTGTTCGCGTGGCAGGGCGCGCAGACGAGAGAGCGCAGGTTTGGCGCGCATCTCCATCTGGTCAATGGCGTTCACCGCCAGCAGCGCGACATAGATGCTGTTGGTGGCCAGTGAGGCCAGGTCGACCAGGGTATCCAGCGCGAGGCGCGCGTCCGCGTCCGCCCCATATCGTCCCAGCGCCTCGGCGGCGGCAATGCGCACCACCGACGCTTCGTCCTGCAGGGCCTGGCGGAGTTCGCTGGTGTGGGCGTTCACCGCTTCCTTGCCGCGCATCAGCATGCCCAGGATGGTCCAGTAGCGCACGGCGCTGTCGGCATCGCCAAGGCCAGCCGGATCCATGGGCGCTTGCGTGCCGCTTCCGTAGCCAACGGAAGCGGCTTCGGCAGTGGCAAGGATGCGGTCCAACGGAACCTTCTCTGGCTGCCGGGCCATGTCATAGGGGGTGCTGCCCTTTGACCGGGAGTGGATCTCCGCTTCCGGCAACAGGCCCACATCGCGAATATCCAGCATCCAATCGTGTACCGCTTGGCGCATGCGCGTGAGCTGCGCTTCCACTTCCGGGCTGCGTTCGGCGGCGGGAAGCGCAGCAAGATTCTTCACCTCGTGAGGGTCAGCCTGCAGGTCGTAGAGTTCTTCCCAGGGTTTGGTTTCCCAGAAGTACGTTTGCGGCGGC
Organism: Bryobacterales bacterium; assembly: GCA_025456495.1. Classification (GTDB taxonomy): domain Bacteria; phylum Acidobacteriota; class Terriglobia; order Bryobacterales; family Bryobacteraceae; genus JACTMJ01. The sequence continues at coordinate 2,512 of JALOKO010000194.1, forward strand.
TGTAGCTTGCCTTCCTCGTAGAGACGCTTCCACACCTGCGTGGTGGGCGTCTCAAACATATAGGCGATGTGCTGGCCGTAAACGCGATGGGGCATGAAGTGGCGCAGGTACTGATAGCGCTGGTCGCGGCAGGTACGCACCAGATCGTAGCGCTCGTCCATGCGTCCACGGAAGCCAAACTGGAATGCGGGCGCGGGCGTAGCGTACTTGCCCGCGAACGCCTTGCCCTGCATCCATGCGGGAGGCTGCGCGCCCACCAAGCTCAGCAGCGTGGGGGCCAAATCGACAAAGCCCACCGGGCGCGCCGAGGTTCCCCCAGCGCCATAGTTGGGTGGCGCGAGGTGCTTGAACTTCTCCGGGACATGCAACAACAGGGCCACATGGAGTCCGGAATTGTAAGGCCAGCGCTTGCTGCGCGGCATGCCCGAACCGTGGTCGCCGTAGAAGAACACGATGGTGTCATCGGCAAGGCCGTCGGCTTCCAACTCGGCCAGCACCTTGGCTGCCTGGCCATCCATGGTGGTGATGTTGTCGTAGTATTGCGCCCAATCCTGGCGCACTTCCGGGGTATCCGGATGATAGGGCGGTAAGGGCGCCTTGGCCGGGTCGTGGGTGAGCTCGTGGGGACGCCGACGGATTTGGCTCTCATGCGTGGTGGTGAAGTTGAAGATCGCAAAGAAGGGCTGCCCCTCGGCGCGATTGCGCCAATGCGCCTGCTTGCTGGATTCGCTCCACACCTCGACGGGCTCCTCCAGGTTGTAGTCCTTCTTCATGTTGTTGGTGACGTAGTAACCCTGTTCGCGCAGGAGTTCGGGATACATCTTCATGGAAGGCGATAAGGGCAGCACGCTGCGCATGTGTTCCGCGCCTAAGCTGGGGGGGTAGCAACCGGTAATGATGGTGGTGCGGGCCGGGGCGCAGACCGGAGCCGTGGAACTGGCATGCAGGTAGCGCAGACTACGCTGGGCTAGCTTATCCAGGTTGGGGGTGTCGGCATAAGCATCGCCGTAGCACCCCAGTTCCGGGCCGATATCTTCACAGGTAATCCAAAGGATGTTGGGCTTGCCGGGCGCCTGCGCGCAGGACACCGCTCCCGCCAGGGTTGCCGCGCCAAACACACTGCTGACAAAGTGGCGACGGGAGAAGGCGGGGGAGTGCGCTGACCGATTCAACGTGGACATTCGAAAAACCTCACCCCACAGTCTATGCCAAGCGAGGCAGAAGCGGCGACCGATTTCGCGCAACCGAGCCCGAGCAACGGGATTCGCGCAACCGAATTCGCGCCGCATTGCCGTAGCCACGGTGATGCTGGCGCACCCATCGCGCAGGAAGGTCGAAAGCAGGAAGGCCGAAAGCTGGAAGGCCGAAAGCTGAAAGAGGGCGGGCAGCTTAGTGCGAATTGCCTGCTTTGGGCTGGCCCAGTTGGCCCGCGGTGCGGGTGGCCTCCTCAATCGCGCGGGCAAGCACGCTGCGAATCTTGCCATCTTCCAACATCAGCAGGCCGGCGATGGTGCAACCGGCGGGCGTGGTGACATCGTCCCGCAGGCTTGCCGGATGCCTGCCGCTGGCCTGCACCATTTTGGTGGCGCCCATGACGGTTTGCGACACCAGCGACAGGGCCAGTTCGCGGGGCAATCCCACACGAACCCCGGCGTCGGCCAGCGCTTCGATAATCAGGTAAATGTAGGCCGGACCGCTACCGCTTAGGGCCGTTATGGCGTTGAAGTACGTTTCGTCCACCACACGGCACAAGCCAACAGCCTGAAAGATGCGACGCGCGGTGGCCAGGTGTTCCTCGCGAGCCTCCGTGCCGCCGCACACCACCGTCATCCCCTCTCCGACGATACAGGGCGTGTTGGGCATAGCGCGAATCCAGGGGTTGGCGGTACCCAGCATCCCTTCCAGTTGCGCGATGGTGTCACCGGCGGCAATCGAAATCAGCAGGACATCCTCGGGCAGGCCCGCCTGCTTCAGCTTCGTCAGCACCACGCCCATCTGGCTGGGCTTCACGCACAGCAGCAGGATGCCTGCGTCGGCAATACGCGCCCGATAGTCCCGCTCGGCGGCGATACCCAGGCTGGCAGCGACGCGCTTGCAGGTTTCCTCGCTCTTGGCGGTAGTCCAGACATTCCGATGCTGCACGAGTCCGCTTTGCAGCAGTCCGCGCAACAGGGTTTGTCCCATCACGCCGGCGCCAATCACGCCAAGGGTGCGGCCTTCGGCCAACAGGCCCGGCGCCTGGGTTGGGGTTTGCTGCTCCGTCTGTTCCGTTGATTGCATCGCTTATCAGGATAAACCTAGCGTGACGGCGATGGTTTCGCGCGGGGCGCCGGATGCGCGCCTGGGTCAGGGTGTCACGGTTATGCAGGCCCGGTCATGCAGGCACGGTCATGCAGGCACGGTCATGCAGGCACGGTCATGCAGGCAACGTCGTGCAGGCAAGACCGGGCGGGCAGCGCCATGCTGGCCAGGCCATCCCGGGCGCAACGGGGTAGATCCGCTACACTGAGGGTATCAGGGCCGCCTGGGTCTATTACGGCCGCCAGAGTCTATCTGGGCCGCCAGGGGAGCAACGGGGAGGACTGGGTGAGATGAGGCATCCGTTTTGCTCGCGTCGTCACATGCTGCAGTTGGCTGGAGCAGGGGTGGCGGCATCCATCCTGGCGCCAACCGCCAGCGCCCAGCAAACCAGCGCCCAGCAGGCCAGCGCTCCCCGGGACAGCGCTCCCCGGGACAGCGCGGCCCGGGACAGCGCCTCTGGAAACAGTGCGACGCGCCTGCCCAACACGCCGGTGGCCGTGGCGCGTTGCAGATCCTACGACGAGGATCTGCTTACCATCCTGCGTGGCATGGCAGACCAGATTGGCGGCTTCGCCCCCATCGTCCGCAACAAGACCGTCACCATCAAACTGAATCTGACCGGCAGCCCGGCGCTGCGCCTGCAGGGGCGTCCGTTGGGAGTCACCCATTACACCCACCCCAAGACCGCGGTGGTTCTGGCGAGTCTGCTGGCGGAAGCGGGCGCCACGCGCATCCGCTTCGTGGAAAGCTGCTGGGGCACCGGGGGTCCGCTGGAAGAGTACATGCTGGAATCGGGATGGAACGTGCGGCAGTTGCAGCGCGCCGCGCCGCGGGTGGAGTTGCTGAACACCAACGCGCTGGCCGGCGCCAAGCGCTACAGCCGCTTCCACGTGCAAGGTCAACCGCTGATGTACCCGTCCTATGAATTGCATCCGGCCTACGCGGAAACCGACGTGCTGGTATCGATGGCCAAGCTCAAGGAGCACGAAACCACGGGGATTACCCTGGCGATGAAGAACATCTTTGGATGCACCCCGGCAAGCATCTATGGCGATGACGCGGGAGTGGATGAGCCGAACGAAGCGCCCACAAGCGGTCGTGGCGCCGTCTGTCACGCGGGTCAGCGGCAACCATCCCGGATCGCGGCGGCAGAAATCGCCCCGTCCAGTCCGCGCAGCCCGTACTACCGCATGCCACGGATTGTGGCCGAACTGAACAGCGCCTTGCCCATCGGGCTATCCTTCATCGATGGCATTGAGACCATCCAAGGGGGCGAAGGGCCGTGGGTAGGCGGAGTGCGCATCGTCCAACCGGGCCTGTTGGTGCTGGGCACAAACGCCATCAACACCGACGCGGTGGGGACCGCGCTGATGGGGTACGATCCACTGGCCCCGGCGGGCACGGGCGCTTTCCGCAAGTGCGATAACTACTTTCACTTCGCCCAGCAGATGGGCCTGGGACTGGCGAATCCGGCCGAGTTGGACGTGCGCGGTGTTTCTATCTCTGAGGCGCGATTCCCGTTCCAGGTAGCGGGCTGAGCGGGCGGTTGGCATGGGTTGGCCGCCCACGCGCTTTGGTTGCCACTTTGGCGGGCCGCCACGCATCCCATCGATAAGCCTGCGCAACCGGCATCGCCTACGCAGCATGAGGACACCCATGAACCCCGACGTCAACCACTTGCCCACCAACGGCCACGCGCGCGCCCGCAACGTAATGGGGGGCAACCTGCTCACCTGTTGCACTTCGCCGATGACCGGGTTCTTTCGGAACGGCAAGTGCGACACCAACGAAGAGGATGCGGGAATGCATGTGGTGTGCGCCATCCTGACGGATGAGTTTCTGGAGTACAGCAAGGCGCAAGGCAACGATCTCATCACGCCACGACCGCAATGGGGATTCCCCGGGCTAAAGGCCGGCGACAAGTGGTGCCTGTGCGCGGCACGTTGGAAAGAGGCTTACGAGGCCGGCGTCGCTCCCAAGGTTTTGTTGGAGGCCACTCACCAGAACGCGCTGCAGGTGGTCCCGCTGGATGCACTCAAGCGCTACGCCGCCCTCAGCGACGAACCGGTGGAGCCCTCCGCGTAGCTTGGCCGTCGCCATGCGGGCCGGCTTGGCCGTCGCAATTGGTGGCGACTAGCCCCACGCCGCGGCAGGTTTGGAATTTCCGCGCCACCGGGCGGCATCCATGGAGGAAAGGAGCGATATGCAACGCAAAGCCGTGCTTCTGATCGCGCTTGGAGGTGTACTGATGTTTTCGTGGTTGACCGGGTCAACGCAGGGCGAGGCGCAGGCCGCTGACTCTAAATCCTTCCCCGCTCCGGCGCAGGACGCCGTTCTGGAAAAGCAGCAGAAGACCGCCAAGGCGGTGTTCGCGGGGGGCTGCTTCT
>JALOKO010000195.1 GCA_025456495.1 Bryobacterales bacterium
CGTCACAAACAGATATTTCGACAACTTTCCCTTCAGCAGACCCGCACGGGCTTCATCCAGATATCGTTGCACCCACAGCAGAGCCATCGCCCCCATCGGCGCCACTCGCTGCCGATTTCCCTTCCCGTTGACGGTGGCCAGGCCCAGGTTCAGGTCCACCGAAAGCACCTCTAATGTGCAGAGTTCCGTAACGCGCAGTCCCGTCGCATACAGCGTCTCAATCATGGCGCGATCACGCACGCCCGCCGCGGTGGAGGTATCCGGCGCCTCCAGCAGTCGGGCAAGGTCGTCCCGGCTGAGCAACTTTGGCAGTGACTGCCAGGGCTTGGGGTTCGGCAGCAGCGCCATGGGATCCTGATCCATTCGCCCTTCCCGCAGTTGATGCAGAAAGAAGTTACGCAGGGTGGTGATGTGCCGCGCGATGGTGCGACTGGATAAGCCGCTCTGATAGAGGTGGTCTACGTAACGGCTCACCGTGTCTGAGCTACGCCAATCCACCGTGCCCCCGTCCGGAGACGTGCCAGGCCCCGGCCCGGACTTGGCGCGTAGGTACTGGTCGAACCGGTCAAGGTCCAAGGTGTAGGAAGCAATGGTGTTTGCCGACAGGCCTTTATCTACCCTGCAATAAGCAAGATAGGAGCGGATCAACGCGGCCGTCAGCCCGGTTTCGCCCATTTGGTCCATGATACAATACGGGGCAAATTGTTCGGCGTTCCCGTCGTTTAGGTTGCCTGATTGCAAAGCTCCACAGCCAAGAAAGTTGTCGTCCATCGCTACCAGCGGGAACCGGTGCTTGGCTACGTCCACCCGAACGCATTTCTGCACCCCGATGGCGCGGAAGTGCTTCTGCCTAATGGAGTTCTACAGCGTTTGTCCTATGCTGAGATCAAGCAGATCTGGTTTGTGAAAGATTTCGATGCAGGTCGCGCGCAACCCGACCAGCGGACGTTTCAATCCAGGCCCAAATTGGAAGGCCTCTGGGTGCGCGTGGACTTTCTGGATGGGGACATGCAGGAGGGCGTGCTCGCCAACAACCTTGTCGCCACGGATGGCGCGGGCTTCACCATCACCCCTCCCAACTCCGCCGGCAACACTCAACGCATCTTTGTGCCCCGTGGGGCCATCCGGGCGCTCACCGTCCTGGCAGTGGTGGGTTTGCGGACGACCAAGAAGCCGAAGGTCGCGCTATCCGATGGCCAGCCCAGCTTGTTCACTGAAGAGTAAGAAGCTGCTTACGCAGGGGTCAGTTCAACTGAGAGCGCATCATCCGCGCAAGTTCCAGTTGATGCTGGACGGCTTTCTTCAGGTTGTTGTCGGGGGTGAGTTGGAGAAAACGAAGCAGATCGCGCTCGGCGCCGGAATAGAGGTGCAGGTTCATCTTGGCCATCGCGCGGGCGAAGTATTCCTGAGCGTTACCGGGGTCAGCCAAAAGCAGTAAGTCCAGTACCTGCAAGAGTTTTCGATTCGCCTTTCGCGTGATGTAGATACCCCGAAGGTTGTTCAGCATGCGGACGAGAATGGTGCGCGCATTCACCGGATCCAGAACGGCGGGCCTTTCCGCATAGTCGATCCCGGTCATTTCCACTCCCATGGCAAAGCAATCCGCACTGCTGAGAAGCCGTCCCCGGTGGAAGACATCCACGTACTCCCGGAAGCCGACATCGTCCACCCGCACCAGAAAGTGGCCCGGGAAGCCGATTCCATGGACAGTTCGCCCCAATCGGCGGGCCAGCTCCATATAGACCACTGACAGCGTAATGGGGATTCCGGTGCGCCTGTCCATCACCTCGTTCAGGAAGCTGTTCGCGGGGTTGAAGTAGTCATCGGCGTTACCGTGAAACCCCAGGTGATCAAAGAAGAAGGAGTGGAACTCGCGCACAAAGGAATAGCCTGCTAACCTGTCAATCGGACCTTGACGGAGTTCGGCAGCCCAGGCGTCCAACTGGTGCAGGTAGGGCTGGCAATCGAAGCCAGGGCTCTCCAGGTGGACGATCTCCAGCGCTGCCCGATCCAGCGTTTCCAGCGCGTTCAGGACGCAATCCGTCCTGGGCGCGAGCGCCGCTGGTCCGTCAACATCCGGAAGCCGCAGCATGTTTTTGAGAACGTCCACAATGGGTTCGGGAAGGGACATCCGGGGCGAGGCCTGTGCGCCTTCCCCCCTCTTTCCGTTATACCCCGGAGTGGCCGCTTGTGCCTGTACAAGTTGGGAACGAAGCGCAGGTTTGGCATGGGGAACCACCGCATGAAAAGCGATTCCCGCATTCCGCGGCCCATCCGCCTGGCGATTCTGATGGAGGCCGCTTCAGTGACGGGGCCTGCCAAGAACCTGTTTGCCTTCCTCCAAAACGCGGGGGACCAGTTGGATCCACTGCTCATCACGTTCGTCCGCCATTCGTCAGCAACCATGTCAGCGCCGTCCAATTTGTTTCTGGACGCCGCCCGGGAGCGGGGCATCCGCGTGGCGCCCATTGCCGAAGGCTTTCGCTTCGATCCTCGCGTTCTGCCTCCATTGCGGAGCGTACTCGCAGAGTTTTCCCCGCACATTCTGCAAAGCCACAACGTAAAGTCGAATTTCTTCGTGCGCGCCCTCGGGCTGCACCGGAAGTATCCCTGGGTGGCCTTTCACCACGGCTACACCAAGACCAGCCGCATGATGGAGGTCTACGACCAGTTGGACCGGTGGTCGATGCGTGGCGCGCGACGGGTGGTGACGGTGTGCGGTCCTTTCGTGCAGCAATTGACGGATGTCGGGATTCCCCTTGAAATGATCTGGATGCAACACAACTCCGTGCGTCCCGCGCCGGAGGTGGATCCCGGCGAAATCGCGGCCTTACGCGATCAACTCGGCATTGCGCCAGAGGAACAGGTAGTGCTGACGGTGGGCCGCCTCTCCAAGGAAAAAGCGCAGGATGACCTCGTGCGCGCTGTGGCGATGCTGAAGCCTAGGCAGCCCCGCTTGCGCCTCGTGCTGGTGGGCGAAGGGCCGCAGCGGGAAGCCCTCGGCGCACTCGCCAGCCAATTGGGTCTCACCGACATCGTCTTTGCCGGTCTGCGTACCCAGGTAACTCCTTTTTATGCGATGGCTACGGTGTTCGTTCTTCCTTCACACAGCGAGGGATCGCCCAACGTCATCCTGGAGGCGATGGCCGCCGGAACCCCGATTGTGGCGACTTCCGTCGGTGGCGTGCCGGAGTTGGTGGAACACCAGCGACATGCCTTATTGGCCCCACCCGCCCAACATGAGGCACTCGCGCAAGGAATTGCGCAGGTGCTTGAGGATGCCCAACTACGAAAGCGCATCACTGCGGCCGCACGCTCCCGCATCACCGAATCGTTTACCCCAGAGGCGTACTGCTCGCGATTGCTGGCCTTTTACCAGGAGCTTCTAAGTCACCCATGAACCAGCCGGAGCAAGCCCCGATCGTGTCCGTCGTCGTGCCGCTCTACAACAAAGCGCCCTACGTACACCGCAGCCTGGATTCCATTCGCCGGCAGAGCATTGCCAACATCGAGGTGATTATCGTCAACGACGGATCGACGGATGACAGCGTCTCCGTCGCCCAGTCCCTGATTGCCGATGATCGTCGCTTCCGGATCGTCAGCCAAGCCAATGGCGGCCCGGGCACTGCCCGCAATCGAGGGGCGTCGGAGGCGGTTGCCCCCTGGATCGCCTTTCTGGACGCAGATGACGAATGGGATGAGCAGTATCTGGAACTTAGCCTTGCATTCGCCGCCCGGTTTCCTCAGGAACCCGTGGTAGTTTGCTCTGGCCACTGGCTGAACGGAAAAGACAAATCCACCGAGAGGCTTTGGCGCGGACGCGGTCTTGACGACGGACTGGTGATGCTGAACGCCGATACTGACCCTCAGTACCTCGCGCACCTGATTGCTTTTCTGTGGCCGTGTTCGCTCATCATCCAAGCGGAAGCTGTTCGGCGATGGTCTGGCTTCTACGAAAACCGTTGCGTCTACGGTGAGGATTCCTACCTGTTCGTCAAGCTTGTTCTGAGGGAATCCGTCGCTCTGCAAATGCGCCCTTTGGCCGTTTACCATACGGAAGCATCCGGCCTCGCCAACAACCTGCGCAGGCGCACACCCGTTGAGCCGATGCTTACAGACCCGGAACCCCTGCGTGCGGTTTGTCCCCCGCACCTGCAACCACTGCTGGCCAGTTTCCTGGCAGTGCGGGCCTTCCGCCGGACAGTGGTGCTGGCCTATTGGGGGGATTGGAGGGCCGCCCGTGCGCTGCGCGCCCGCTTCCGCACCCCGGGCGATTGGCGATTGCCGCATTTCTGGCGGGCGTTGCTGGCCGCCAATCCACTGGGCGCCGTTGCTGGATTCCTTCTGCGCCAGCTACTGCGCAAGGGCTAGCCCATCCCGGCGGGGAGACACCGCCTACTTCAGGCGCTCCACCAGCTTCCCGGTGAGTTCCGCCTGGGTCATCATGGCCGTCATCAGGTTCATGGAAGCGCAGCCGGGGAACTCCACCGTACGCCGCAGGAAGTTGTGCGGGGTTTCGCGGGCATAGGCGATGGTGGCGTCGCGCACGGTACGGAATTCCGCTTCTGCATCGGCCTTTGGTTTGGCATCGGCGCTGCCCGCTGCCCAAGCGCTCTCTGGATACCTCTCCAGGCATGCGGCGGCTGAACTCTGCATCGAGGCGGTGAATTCCTCATACCGCTTCTGCCGCTCTTCCCGCGAGAGACCTTCGGATTCTTCCATCGGGTGCGCAGCGGTCCCCGGCTTCGAGCCTTGCATCGCTTCCAGCAGTGCCTTTTCTACGCGAACGAGCGTAGCCAGTCTCGCCGCTGCGGATGGCGACGCCTCCTTGCCAGGCGCGACAAAGGCTTCCGCGGACATGGCCGTGAGCGCGTCCGTCAACTGTTTGCGGGTGCCGTGCAGTTCGCTCATCACGCGGTCGCGATGCCCGCGCACGGGGGGCGGCTCCACGGCGGTCTCCGGTGGCTTCGGCGCTCCGCATCCAGATGAGAAAAGCGCAAGGCCGGCAAGCGCCAGGCCACTCAGGCTAAGTAGCAGAATCTTCATGGCAGTTTCCCGAACCCTACTGTAGCAAACGATGGCCCATCGGAAAGAAAGCCCTCTACGGCAGGATGTCCCCTGGCAGAGGATGGGCATAGTCTGGCGATGTGCCGCGGCACGGGAATTCCACACGGCGTGCCCGTCTGCTGGATCTTCCCACCGGTTCGGTACAATAAGAGGCGTCCTCCCTACGTCGGCAAATCGTTGCCGCATCTCGGCTGACACTGGAACCCAACCCCATGCAGAAGCGCGTTACGATTCTGGGTAGCACCGGCTCCATTGGCCAGAACACCCTGGACATTGTGGAGCGCAACCCAGAGAAATACCGTGTCCACGCGCTGATTGCGGGCAGGAACAGCGAGCTACTGGCGCAACAGATCCGGCAATTTCAGCCCGCGGTGGTGGTGGTGGCTGATGACTTTGTCCGGCAGGAACTGCGCGGCCACCTGGAGTCCCTGGGCGTCCCCCGCCAGCAGGTCCCGGCATTGGAAGTTGGCCGCCTCGCGCAGGAACAGGTTGCCGCCGCCACCGAAACCGACATTCTGATTTCAGCCATCGTGGGCGTCGCTGGCTTGCCGGCAACCTACGCGGGCGTTTGCGCCGGGAAGCGCGTCGGGTTGGCAAACAAGGAGACCTTGGTGGCTGGCGGCGAGCTGGTGATGCGGGCCGTTGCTGCCCACCAGTGTGAGTTGATCCCTGTGGATAGTGAGCATAACGGCGCGCACCAGTGCTTTCGCGCCGGTGACCCGAAGGACGTGCGTAAGCTGATCCTTACCGCATCAGGTGGTCCGTTTCGCAACACGCCTGCCGCGGAACTGGCCAGCGTCTCGCCGGCGCAGGCGTTGAATCACCCCACCTGGAAAATGGGTCAGCGCATCACCATCGATTCGGCCACCCTCATGAACAAGGGCTTTGAGGTGATTGAGGCCTGTTGGCTATTCGGGCTGCCACCCGCCATGGTGGAGGTGGTGGTGCATCCGCAGTCGCAGGTGCACGCGATGGTGGAGTACTCCGACGGCAGTGTCATTGCGCAAATCTGCGCCACCGACATGCGCATGCCCATCCAATATGCGATGACCTGGCCACAACGGGACGAGGCCCCGGTGCCCCGCATCGATTGGCGTCAGGCGCGGGAATGGCAGTTTGGTCCCCCGGATTTAAATCGTTTCCCCCTGCTGCGGCTGGCCTATGAAGCCCAGGAGGCTGGCGGAGCGTCTACATGTATCTTGAATGCCGCCGATGAAATCGCCGTGGCCGCCTTTTTGCAGCAGCGGATCGGCTTCCTGGATATCGCGGCGGTGGTGGAGGAAACCTTGGGGCGCGCCCCTGCACAGCGGCTGGAGAGCGTCGATGCTGTCCTGTCGGCGGACCAGGCCGCCCGGGAAATCGCCCTCCAGATGGTGGACCTGCGGGCCGGCGGGCGTTCCCTTGCGGCGTCTCCTGACCACGCGGGTCCGGCAGCTTCGTTGGCCACGTGACAATTGGTTCGGCGCATGGATTGTCCTGCGCATAGGATGTTCCGCGAATTGACTGTGTTCGCATGGGAGCGAAGCCGCAGCATACGGCTCACCGTCCGATGCGGTCTTTTTTGCGGGCGGGAGATGCCTCCGGGTGGACAGGAAAAGAGGATAATCGGCCGTTATGGAAGTCTTTGAAAGTATCTGGTGGCTCCTGGTTCTGCTGGGAGTGATGATTGTGATCCATGAGCTGGGTCACTACTGGGCCGCCGTGATGTGCGACGTCAAGGTGGATGTGTTCAGCGTCGGCTTCGGCCCGCGCCTGTTCGGCTTCCGGCGTGGCGAAACGGACTTCCGCTTTTCAGCAATTCTGTTCGGCGGCTATGTGAAGATGGCCGGGGAGCAGCCGGGTGAAAGCGAAACCACAGACCCACGGGCATTCTCAAACAAGCCCCGCTGGCAACGGCTGATCATCGTACTGGCTGGACCGGTGATGAACGTGCTGCTGGCCGTCGCACTGCTCACCGGCCTGTACATGGTGCGCTACTACAAGCCCACCGATAGCTATCTGCAGGCGGTGGTTGGCTACGTGGAGGAAAACTCCCCAGCGGCGCAGGCTGGCATCCAGAAGGGCGACCGCATCGTTGAGATTGAGGGGCGCAAGAACCCAAGCTGGGA
>JALOKO010000196.1 GCA_025456495.1 Bryobacterales bacterium
GCGGCGTCTCCTGGAAGGCCATCAATCGTGGTCTTCGCTCTGACTACATCCCTGACCCCGATGCCGAAGTGGGCCACTGTGTCCACCGCCTTGCCTTGCATCCCGCCCGCCCCGACGTGCTGTTCATGCAGAAGCACTGGGACGTAATGCGCAGCGACGACGCCGGCGACAACTGGCACGAGGTCAGCGGAAACCTCCCCTCGGATTTCGGCTTCGTCATCGACGTCCACGCGCACCAACCCGACACCATCTACGTCGTGCCCATCAAGAGCGATTCTGAGCATTACCCTCCCGATGGCAAGCTCCGCGTATACCGCAGCCGTACCGGCGGCAATCACTGGGAGGCGCTCACCGAAGGCCTCCCGCAGCAGGACTGCTATGTCAACGTGCTGCGCGACGCCATGTGCGTCGATACCCTCCATCCCTGCGGCATCTACTTCGGCACCACCGGCGGTCAGGTGTACGGCTCCGCCGACGGCGGCGACACCTTCACCACCATCCTGCGGGACCTTCCCCCCGTCCTCAGCCTGGAGGTTCAGGCATTGCCATGACGCCTTCGGTGGTGATTCGCGTCGTGCTGCCCGCCCATCTGCGCGCCATCGCCGCCATCCACGGAGAAGTCCATCTGGAACTTCCGCCACCCGCCACCTTGCGCGCCCTGCTGGATGCCCTGGAGTTTCGATTTCCGGCCTTACGTGGAACCATCCGTCACCACGTCTCGCGCGAGCGTCGCCCCTTCCTGCGATTCTTCGCGTGCGAACTCGACCTCACGCACGATTCGCCAGACCTCCCATTGCCGGATGCCGTGCAGCGTGGGCTGGAACCCGTCTACGTCATCGGCGCCATTGCGGGCGGCTGCTAAGGCGCCCCCTGCCGGCCTAACCGCCGCCGGGCCAGCCTTCGCTATCGTTTGTGCCAGATCTGGTCCATCTTGTGGTTGATGTTGGCCGCGTCCTCGTACTTGTTCGCGAAGTTGATGAAGAGCTCCTCGTAGGGGGTTGCCATTCCTGGATCCCTCACCTTGAAGTAGGTCCCGAACACAGTCCCGTCGCCATACATTTCGCTGGTGACCCGAATGTGCAGGAACGGGGTAAGCCCCACCACACCCAGCGCGCCCTTGTTCTGCATCATGTTCCGCCAGCCCTGCACGGTGAAGCTCATGGGCGGCGCCACGCCCAACCCCAGGGACTTGGTATACCGGCCGGTGTCGCCGGGCGGCAAGCCCTGGTTGGCGTTGAACTTCGCCAGATATCCATACCCAGGGTCCCCCACGTCCGCAAATCCCATCACCGTCGTAATGGGATAGCTCACCTTGTCGCGCGCGGCCCGCAGCATGGTCCCCGCCGCTGCCCAACAGGTCATGTCGGTTGGCTGCACCACGTGGGAAACCGGTTCCGCGCTCACCTTGAACGGGGCGCCCGGGCGTTCGCTGGAGTCCGCAATATGGTTCAGCCGCCCGATGGTGCGCTTGCCCGGATCCACCTTTCCGTCCGGGGTAAAGACATGCTTGAATTGCATCTCCTGAAAGCGCCGGATGGCCGTGTTCGTCTTCGGCCCAATCCAGCCATCTTCCGCTAACTTCGGCGACGGACCGCCCCAACTGGCTGGCACCCGATTCAGCAGCTTCTGGATGATCAGTACGTCCGCATTCCGGTTCACTCCACCCTGTCCAACTGACGCCGAAATTGCTTTCGCCATGTGCTTGTTTTCCTCTCAATCATCGGTGACCGAAGATCCATTCGGTCTCTACCTAGATGTCGGATTCCAAGGGTGAACAGGCTCATTGGGGTTCATCCGCCGATGGTCAATCCCCCGGAAACAGCACCCACAATTCCGGCCTTCCGGCGTTGCAATGGACCGCGCGCGCCAGCAGTCCCGGAACCATCCAGCTCAAGTACAGCGCCAGCCTTGCCGCCTGCCATGCGCCCCATCCCGCGCTGGGCTTCCGCAACCGCGATTGCAAGGACGGCACCGGATGGAAGATCCGCTCCACCCACGGCGATCGGCTGGGTTCATCGTCCTGCAGTTGATCCAGCGCCTTGGCCGTCTCCTGCCAGGCAAGGCCTCGTTGTTCCACCAGCCGGTCCGCCAGGAACACCGCTCCGCGGGACACGCTGGGCAGCGTCAGCAATCCCACGAACTGCCACAAGGTGAAGCCCAGCAGCAAGTGCAGGTACTCGCCCGGCGAACCAAAGCCCGCGCCTGGCGCCAGTGCGAAGCTCGCCGCGAAGCCGACGCCATTGTAGGCCACCGCCACCAGCAGCCCGAAAGTTCGCGCCCCACTCCGCAGCACTTCCTGGCGGCGTTGCTGTTGGACGCTGCGCATCGCGGGGCTCCACCACGCGGGCATCACCAACCTGCGCCATGCCCCAAGCCCCACCCAGCCGCCAACAAAGGCAGGGTCAGTGGACCCCGCCAGCCACGCCCCCTTTGGGTCCACAGCTACCTTCCAGCCGCCCACCAGCCGCGCAAGCGCACCCTGGATGGCAATCAGCGTCACCATGCCCGCCATCAACACAGCCAGCGCCCCGCCGATGCCTGCCGCATGTCCCGCCACGTAGATTGCCAGCGACGCCGTCCACCAGGTGATCGCCTGCAACCCAACTCCCCGCAGCAGGCGCGTCCACGTCACCGTGGGTCGCCCGAATTGCGCCGGTAACCGCACCCCGCCCAGCCAGTCGAATGGCAATTGCACCACAAGATGCGTTCCCACCACCATTGCCAGCGCACCCGCAATGGGTAGCGTGTCCAGCAGGCTGCCCCATTGCCAGCTAAGTCCCGCCAGCGCCGCCAACACCCACGTACCCACACCGGAAATCCCCAGCCAAAGCCTTGCTCTTGCGTATGTCATCGCTTCCCCAGATGCGCGGCGCAGGGCCTGAGTGGGACTTTCCCATTCCCGCTCACGCCAGCCCCGCCCCCGCGCGGAGAAATCCCGCATCCGTCTCCGGTCTTGCCAGCGATCGCGTAGATCCCCCGCCATCGTAGATCCCCCGCCATCGTAGATCCCCCGCCATCGTAGATCCCCCGCCATCGTAGATCCCCCGCCATCGATTCTCTATTGACATCACATCCACCTGGCCAAATACTGAACCATGGCGGCGCGGCCCGTACCCCCCGCCGTAGGTTCGCATCCCCAACCCCGCGAGGGCTTTCCCGCATGCAACTCATCCAACAACACCCTGTCGGCCACCCTTCCTGGGTGGAACTCGCCACCACCGATGTCGCCGCCGCGCGCCCCTTCTATCAGCAGTTCTTTGGCTGGACCGTGAAGCAGATCTCCCCCGATGGCCCTGGCGCCTACTTCATGTGGCAGCATCAAGGCCAGGAAATCGCCGGCATGTACACCCTTGCCGGACCCCTGCTGGAAAAGGGCCTATCTCCTCACTGGATGGTCTACTTCGCCGTGGACGACGCTGATGCCTTCGCAGCCAAGGTGAAGCTCCTTCAGGGCGGCGTCCTCTTCCCGCCCTTCGATGTCGGCCAGTCCGGTCGTTCCGTCTGGTGTGTTGACCGCCATGGCGCCATGTTCTGCGGCTGGCAGGCCCGCCAGCATTGCGGCATGAAGGTGAAAGGTGGCCCCTCCACCCTCAACTGGGTGGAACTTGCCACGCCCGAGTTGGACGTCTCCCGCCACTTCTACACCACCATCCTGCCCTGGACGGCTGAGGAACGCACGCCGGACGAACGCGGCATCCCCACCCGGTACATCGAATGGATGGTGGACGGCGTACCCATCGGTGGCGCCCTGCAGATGACCCCAGAATGGAAGGGCATCCCGCCCCACTGGGTCCCCTATTTCCAGGTGGAGGACGCCGCCGCTTCCGTTGCGTTGGCTGAGGCCCTGGGCGGCAAAGCCCCCTACGGCTGTTTCGGCATGGATGGCGTGGGGCAATTGGCCCTCATTCAGGATCCGCAGGGCGTCGCCTTCATGATCATCCAGCCCGAGTAGGCCGTCCACCCACCCGGGATCAGCAACCCCGTCTGGATCAGCTAACCGGCCCGGATCTGGCCGGTTGTTACAATGCAGAGGAAGCCCGCCAACGCAATCCATGGCCCTCGTTCACCTCAGTCTTGTGCTGGTCACCGCCCTGCTGGCCCTCTCGCCCTGGACGGCCGCCCAGCCTGCCAACCTGGAGCAATCCACCCGCCACGCCCGCCAGCTTCTTGACCAAGGCAAGTTCGCCGAAGCGCTTCCCCTCCTGCTGGACCTCCGCAAGGCCGCGCCAGACAACACCAGCCTCGGCATGACCATCGCCCAGACCTACGCCAACACTGGCGATTTCCAAAACGCCATTCTGGAATACGAAGCCGTCCGCCGCCGTCTGCCCAATTTCAAACCGGCGGTCGTCTCCTTGGCCACGCTGTACCTGAATCGCGCACAGGGCAGGGAAGGCATCGCCCTGCTGGCGGAGTACGCCAGCCGCAATCCAAACGATGCGGATGTCCGCTCCCTGCTGGCTTCCGCCTATCAGGCCCAGGGCGACCTCAGCCGCGCCAACGAACAGTTGGTTGAGGTCTCCCGGCTGCAGCCCAAAGAGCCGCAAATCTGGTTTGCGCTCCATCAGAACTACCAGGCCATCCTGCGGGAATGCATCACCCTCGCTGAGCAGGCTGACCCCGAAAGCGCCCCCATGGTGGCCATGGCGGGCCTGGAACGGTTCCGCGTCCAGCAAGACGAAAGCGCCTTCTATCTCCTCCGTGAAGCCCAGCGCCGCGACCCCCGTCTGCGCGCCCTTCACCCCGATATCGCCGCCATCTACACCAACCGCAACCAACCCGCCTGGGCCCAACAGGAGCTCGCCAAGGAAGAGTCCCTCGGCAAACCCGATTGCCAGCAGGACCCCGCCGCTTGCGCTTACCTCGCCAACAATCTCCCGGACGTGATGGCCGCCACCCGATTCGCCCGCCTTCCGCAGGACCTCTACTGGCGCTACCGTGCCGCCCTCCGCTTGGGCCAGGACGCCTACACGCGTCTGCAGGAACTGCCCCCCAGCGTGCAATCTCATGGCGCGCGGGCGGAGTGGCATCGCCAGCGCAATCGCCACGCAGAAGCTGTCAAGGCTTGGCGCGACGCCCTCGCCCTGGCGCCCGCGAACCTGGGTCTGCGCAAGGAACTTGTGGTGTCCCTGTTGCAGTCCAGAGACCTTGTCGCCTGCGCGCGGGAAGCGGATGCGCTGTTGCGGGACGCGCCCACTGACCCCGAATTGCTGCTCATCCGCGGCGACGCGGCGCTGAACCAGCAAAAGGCCGCCGAGGCGCTGCCCTACTTCCAGCGCGCCCTCCAGGCCGAACCCGAAATGGCGCCCGCCCAGGCCTCCCTCGGTCGCGCTCTCCTGCAACTCAGCCGTGCGGCCGAGGCCATCCCCTACCTCGAAAAGGCGCTCCCCTTTGCCCCGGATCCCTCCATCCTCTACCAGCTCTCGCAGGCCTACCAACAAGTCGGCCAAGCGAACAAGGCTGCCGAAACCCTCGCCCGTTACCAACAACTCACCCGCAAAGACCAGCAAGACCGCACCGCCATCGAGTCCCGCTTCCAGATCACGCCGCCCTGAATCCCCATCGGCATCCCCGCTGCGACGCCACACCCGCCCTCATCCCCAAACTCGCCCCATCCGCACACCCGTCCCCATCCGTGCAGCAGTGCCCATCCGCGCAGCAGTGCCGGCTGCCCTTGCTTGCGCCTCCGTCCGGCGTGTCCCGCTCACCTCCGCACATCCCTAACACGGTTTGCTAAAAAGGTCTTGAAGTCCGGTTACATTCATGCTACATATAAGTCAGAAAAGAAATAAAGGAGGATGAAAAAACGGAACTAGTCATCGATCGCGGGGCGATCACAGCGTTCGGTCGAGGGTAAGGCCATCGTCTAGCGCACCATCAGCGAGTTTGCCTCTGGCCCACAGCGCCAGTGGAAAAGGCAACCCTTTCGCGGGTGCCATGCGGTTCCATCCGTCCAGGTGGCTGGAATACCCGGGGGTATGCGGGGCAGTGGGCCTCCATTCGCCTCCCATTGAAATCGGCCGGATTGCCGTGGTCGCCCTTTTTTGTTTTCTTATCGAATTACTGCCTTATTGCTAAGAAATCAATCGCTTCTACAATCTGCGTTTCCCCGCCTTCGCCAATCCCCCACGCCCACCTATCCGGCGTCCACCCCCGCAGACGCCAGCACCACCTCCCGGTTGGAAATGGACTGCACGCGGCCATCGATGCTGGCATGCACCATTGCGCCCAACATCCCCGGCGCAGGCGCCCCCAGCACATCGCCCACATGCACATGCTGCCCCACGCTCACCAGTGGCTGGGCCGGTTCTCCGGCATGCTGTTTCCAGGGAATCCGCACCCGGCTCGGCTGCAGCGCAATCTCCGCATACGGTGTCGGACACTCGTATTCCTCCACCTGCAGCCGTTGGCGTAACTGGCTCAGCGGCACCCCCCGGTATTCCTTCATTGGATGTACCTGGACCGGGGCTTCCTGCACAAAGCGCAGTCCTGCCGCGCGCCGGTCCCCCTTGGCCTGGTCACAGGCTTCCTTCGGATACAGGTCCTCCGGGCAGGCATACAGCGTGCAGATGCCGCAGGAACAGCACAACTCCGCCCACTGGTCCCAGTGCTGCGCGCCGGTTGTGCTGAACCCAAGGCCGCGCATCACTTTGTGCGGCATCACCTCGTAACCCAGCAAATAGCGCGGACACAGCTCAGTGCAGTAGCTACACTGGTCGCACGCGCTCTTACCAATGCGGTTCATCTCCTCCTGCGTACGGGTGCGCCGCGTCACCAGATAGTGGTTGGAGGGCAGCACAATCAGCCCTCCCGTGGTCTTGGTCACCACCTCCTCCAGATCTGTGCAAAGGGTTCCCATCATCAGCCCGTTCACGAACAAAACGGGGTCCGCGACGCGGGCTCCTCCCGCAACATCCAGCAACTCGCGAAAGCGCATCCCGATGGGCGCCCACAGCGTCATCGGCTCGCGCACGGCGCCGCACACCGTCAGGAATTTCCGCGTCACCGGAATGCCGGCCGCCGCCTGCCGCACCTGGTACAGCGTCTCCACATTGTTCACCACGCAGCCCACTTGCAGCGGGATGCCCGCCGGCGGAATCAGCCTTCCGGTGGCATGGTAGACCAGCTCATACTCGTCGCCGGATGGGTAAAAGTCGCCAAGCGCCATCAGCGCCAAGCCCTCCAGGACTTCCCCCGGATAGCGCTGCATCAACTCGACATCCTTGTGGATCAGCGGCTCGCATTCCGCCCCGTTGGCAATCACGTACTCCACCCGCGCCTGCGCCTTCACATGCGTCGGAAACCCCGCGCCGCCCGCGCCCACCACTCCGCCCCTCCGCAGTTGTTCGCTCAGCATCACTCGGGAGCATATCGCGAATTCCAAGCGCAAGGGAATCGTCCTCACGCTGCCTGTGTCCCCCACGACCACAGCCACCCTGCTATTGTGGCCAATGAGGTCCTGTCCATGCGCTCTTCCGCCTCCCGTCCCCGCCGCTCCCCACGCCCCCTCGGGATGCTCACCACCGTCCTCACCCTGGCCCTCGCCGCCTTCTCTGGCCTTGCCGGTGCTGAAGTGCGCATCGTCATCGAGACCCAGTTGGGACCCATTGAAGCCAGCCTGGACGACCAGCGCGCTCCCCGCACCGTAGCCAATTTCCTGCGCTACCTCGATGCCGGCCACTACAACGACGGACGCTTTCACCGCACCGTCCGCACCCAGCCGGATAACCAGCCCGGCAGCGCGGTGAAGATCGATGTCATCCAAGCCGGACCCCGTCCTCAGTTGGCTGAGCGCGCCTTTCCGCCCGTCCCCCTGGAGCGCACCAACCAAACGGGGCTGCGCCACCTGGATGGCGTCCTCTCCATGGCGCGCATGGATGCTGACTCCGCCACCAGCGGCTTCTTCATCTGCATCGGAAATCAGCCCTCGCTCGATTTCGGCGGCAACCGAAATCCGGACCTGCAAGGCTTCGCCGCCTTCGGGAAGGTGACTGCAGGCATGGACATCGTCCGACGCATCCACGCCGCCCCCGCCGGGCCCACGCGCAATGCCACTGGCGTCGCGGCAGGCAACCAAAGCCTGACGCCCCCCATCGCCATTCTACGCATTCGCCGCCTGACGCCCTGAGTCCCCCAAGCCACCGCTGCCGCACCCGCCCCACGCACGAAGGGGGCAGACGCTGTGCAGTTCACTGCGTGCCTACGGGCAGTCCAGTCCACAACGCGCCAGGGGTGGGGCGCGTGGTGTCGTCCACCTTCTGTGTTTGCACGACTTGGTTTTTGGGTGGCGGTTCCCCTGCATCCGGGATGGGCGCTGCCGAATCTCACGGGTATGACACAAGCAAGTTGGGATGGCGTTGTGATTGCGCAGAGCGCTGAGACCGAAGTGGTGGAAGGGAATCATTACTTCCCGGCCGAGAGCTTGCACATGGAGTACTTTCGTCCGTCAACGCATAGCAGCGTGTGTGGGTGGAAAGGGACGGCTAGCTACTACGATGTGGTGGTGAATGGGAAGGTGAACGCCAATGCCGCCTGGTATTACCCGCAGCCGAAGGATGCGGCGCGACAGATTGCCGGCCGAGTGGCGTTCTGGAAGGGCGTGAAGGTGGAATAGCCCCCCAGACACGCCTCCCCAGACACGCTTCCCCGGACACGCCTACAGGCGCTGGATGCGGAGGGCGTAAAACCGGGCACGGAAGCCGGCTTGCTTGGGGCTGCAGGCATACACCCCGGCCAGGATCGGCCCTTCCCCTTCCAGATGGGCGAGGCGCAGTTGCGTGAAGGCGGAGGCTTGGGGTAACTGCGCCTCCACCAGAAGGGTGGATTGGCGGCGGTGGATGCGCAACTGCAGACGGTGGAGATCCTTCGGGATGTCCTGCGTGGACCAGTCCGAAAAGCCATCACGGGTGAGGACAGCGCCGAGTCGATTGGGGATGCTGGGCCCATTTGGGACCTTGGGCTGCGCGGGGGCGTTGGGCTCAAACTCCACCGAGGTTTTCAGCCAGTTATCGGCGTTGTAGCGGACCATCAGGCCGGCCTGATCGTATTGGTGAAGGCCTTGGAATTCGACGTCGGTGGAGAGAAGGAAATCGCCATCGATGGCGGCGTAGAGGAAGTGGCCATTGTCGGCCTGGAAGCCGTAGTGGGTGCGCTGCCAGAAGTCAGTGGAGGCGGCGGTGGCGAGTTCCAGACAGGAAGGGTTGGCGAGCAGGCTGTAGGATGGGGGCGGGCAAAACCATTGTAGATGGGGATTCAGTTTGGGTCCGTGGAAGCGTTCCCAAAGCAGGTCCCCGCTGGGTTCCAATCGCCCGGAATCGGATGAGTTGGAATCGGATGAGTTGGAATCGGATGAATAGGAATCGGATGGGCTGGACATGCTTGGGCTCAGGCGGCGGGGAACACCAAGGCGGGTTGGTAAAGGTTATGTAGCTTGCGTTCGCCGATGGCCACCAGTTGTCCTTGGCGGGTGACGGCCTTCACGTGCCGCTGGGTGGTGTTGACCAGGAAGGGCGAGACGCGGAAGGCGCGGCCATCGCGGATTTGGCGCGCCGTGAGGTCGTCAACGATTTCGGCTGGGAAGTCCGGCAACAACTGCGATGCGGGAATAAGTCGGGTGGTTAGCTCGTCGGCATCGGCCAACTGCTGGGCGACTTCAAGGGTGATGGCGTTTTCCAGAGAGAAGCAGCCGGAGGCAAGGCGACGCAACTGCGACAGGTGAGCGCCCACCGCCAGGACCTGTCCCAGATCGTGCGCAAGACTGCGAACGTAGGTGCCGGACGAGCAGACGACACGAACGGCGGCATGATCGCCTTCGCAGGAGAGGACGCGAAACTCCTCAATACGGACGGCCACGGGGCTCAGCACCACTTCCTTGTTCTGGCGGGCCAGCTTGTAGGCCGGGACCCCGCCGATTTTCTTGGCCGATACGGGCGGCGGCGTCTGCTGGATTTCCCCCAGGAAGCGCTGGGCGATGATGTCGGTGAGGGCGGCGGCGTCGGTGTGGACGGGCGCGGCGTCACTGGTGGGCTCGCCTTCCGCGTCGTAGGTGTTGGTGCTGAAGCCGAAGCGGATGACGCCTTCGTAGACCTTGCGTTCGGCGGTGTAGAAGCGCGCCAGTCGGGTAGCGTTGCCGATCAACAGGGGCAGAACGCCGGTGGCCATGGGATCGAGGGTGCCCAGGTGGCCGATTTTTTTCGTGCGGGCAATGCCCCGCATCTTCGCCACCACATCATGGGAGGTCCATCCGGAGGCCTTGTCAATCACCAACGCGCCAAACATAGTGTCCAACTCTTCAGGGTAGCACCGGGTGGCCGGAAAGCCTAGAAAACCTGGACTGCCGGACTGCCACGAACAGTGTGCCGGTTGGGCTACGCGGTGGCTGGGCTACGCGGTGGTTGCGCTACGCGGTGGTTGCGCTACTCGGGCAAGGGTAGCCGCTCTGGCCGTGCGAAGTGGCCGGAGATCTGTTTGGGAAGACGCCAGACGGCCGTACCGTCCTTGTCGGTGAAGTAGAGGCTGGAACCCGAGGGGCGGAGGGTTTCGCCGTC
>JALOKO010000197.1 GCA_025456495.1 Bryobacterales bacterium
GTTGGCCAGGGTGGTGTTGCACTGCGGACACCAGTTCAGCAGAGCCTTGTTGCGGTACGCCAGCCCGCGCTCATACATGCGCAGGAAAAACCACTGGTTCCAGCGGTAGTACTCCGGGTCGCAGGTGGCCACCTCGCGGCTCCAGTCATAACTGAAACTGAATCGCTGGTGCTGCTTCTTCATGTGGGCGATGTTGGCCCGCGTCCACTCGTTGGGGTGGCGGTTGTTCTTGATGGCCGCATTCTCAGCCGGAAGGCCAAAGGCGTCCCAACCCATCGGGTGCAGCACATTGAAGCCGCGCATCCACTTGTAGCGGGCCAGCGCGTCGCCAATGGCGTAGTTCCGGACATGGCCCATATGCAGCGTGCCGCTGGGGTAGGGCAACATCTCCAGCACATAAAACTTCGGCTTCTCTGTGCTTTGTTCCGCGCGGTACAGTTCTTCGCCAGCCCAGCGCGTCTGCCAGCGGGTTTCGATCTCTTGAGGATCGTAGATGATCTCGGACATAGAGGTTCAGGGAATGCAACGGGCGGACGTTCCGCGATGAATCGGAAACGTCACAGTTGTGGAACGAGCCGCCGGAACCTCCATGGTAACAGCAGCGCGACCATCCACAGCCCCTTCCCTGAACATCACTGCCGGGAATCCACTGCCAAGACATCACTGCCGCAACAGCACTGCCGGGCAACGCCCGCCGCCGAACCGCTTCCCCGCGGCAGTGGCAACGCGATGTCGCATCCAACGAACCGTCACGACCGCATCGGAACCCTCACGCGAAAATTTTCGAAATCGGGAATATGCGTGCTGGGGTCGCGCATTCATGCACAACAGGGTTCTCTGGGTCTCGTGCTCTTTCAGCTTGCGTTGGTCCACCGTGGCGGCATGTCCCGCCGCTACGCCACACGTGTCTGTTACGGAGTATCTGGCCACTAACTCTGGAAAAGGGAAAGGTATTTCACTCTATGCAGAAGACCAATGTGATTCAAGCAATGCTGCTCCTCCTTGCGATGATCGGTTTCGGTGCGCTCCCGGCGCTGGCCCAGGGCTCTGGTCCCGAGTACCAGCTCATCACGGAACCCACCGTGATCACCGCCCCCGGCAACTACCGTCTTGGCAACAACCTCATCCTGGATGAAGCGCAGAACAACCTCGAGGCCGCCATCGTCATCCGCTCCTCGTATGTCACCCTCGATCTGGGCGGCTACCTCATTCGCGGCGCAAATGGGGGCCAATCGGGCACCGGCATTCTGGTGGATGGCGTGATTGGAACGGAAGTCCGCAATGGCAGCGTGGCCATGTTCGCGTTCAACGTCGTAGTACGCAACAGCGCCAACGCAATCATCACCGGCCTACGCATTCGCGGCAACGATCTGGTGCCCGTGGCGCCTCCGCCAGAGGTGGGAATCATGGTGGCCCAATCGCGCAACATCACCATCCGGGAAAACAACATCTACAACGTCGGCCTTGGCGTCTTCGTGCGCGGCGGCAATTCCTGGGGCAACCGCACCACTGCCAATACCATCACCGCCGGCCGCAACGGAGTGCTTGGGGTCTGCTACAACCCGACGCCGGACGATCCCCGCGGCCCCACGGGCGACCTCATCGACAACAACCTCATCAGCAGCTTTGACGTTGCCGTCCAGATGAGCGCCAATTCCGTTTCCAACATCATCCGCGACAACACACTGGCCTTCGTGCGCATGGCCATTGATCTGCAAAACTTCAACAACCTGTCCGTGAACAACTCCCAGTTCCGCATGCTGGATTTCGGCTCCCGCCGCTAATTCCCGTTCAGGCACTGCCAGCTATCACCAGGCACTGCCAGCTATCACCAGGCACTGCCAGCTATCACCAGGCACGGGCGCGCGCCGCCTCACGGTTCCGTGCGCCCGCGCCTGGTACTTTCCACCTTCACCCGGGTTGCAGTGATCGCAAGACTACTTGGGTGCTGGCGCGGTGGTCTGGCCCCGTTTTTCGCCCGGCTTGTAAAGGCTGGGGGCCTTGCGCCCACGCCCGGTCTTCTTGTCGATTTCCGCCTGCTTGGCGGCCTCCTGTCGGCGTTCTTCCGTTTCCGCTGGAGTCTGCATGGCCTCAATCGCCTCGCGCTCTTTCTTCTCTTTGGCCACCACGTCGCCCTTGCGCTTGGCCAGGTCCTCCTGGGCCAGTTCAATCGCGTCCTCCACGGTGTCGATGGCCATTTGTAACTGGAACTGATAGCGACTGCGATCCTTCAACTGCATGCCGTCAATGTCCGTGAGGGCCTTTGCCACAGCCTGATGCTGCTTCAACACTTCCTGCATGCCCTCATTGATTTCCATCCCGTTGCGTAGCGCGTCATCGGCTACCACATCCATGGTGTCGATGATCTCAACAAGATCCTCCAGCAGGTCGTGGATCATCAACGATCGCCCGGCGGACTCCTTCTTTAACAGGTCCTGCACTTGCCCGATGCGGGACGCCGCAAAGCCACTGTACAGCAGCAGGCGCGCATTGGGTTCCTGCGTCAGGCGTACCTGCTCCACTTCATCGGTGGTTAGGAAATCCCGCTGCTGGGCGGGCAAGGAACCCACCAGTAGCAGGCTTGCCGCCAACGCATACAGCCATCCGCGTATTCCACGTCCAGTCACGGCCGCCTCCTGCACTGCACTCTCCATGTATCGGCCCGCCATCGGATCTTGCCTACCCGGCCCCGGGTGCTCACTTCACCCGTTCCACCGGGGGCAGTGGGCCCCCCTCGAACATGCTCTTCAACAACTGGTCCTGCATCCGGCTCACCGTCTGCCATGCCCGATGCACCGGGCCGCGGTCCAGCAGTTCCACCTGCGCGTTGTAGTCCTCCAGCTTACGTAGGATACCCCGCATCTGGATCTCCACCTTCTTGAATCTGCCCGCCCGCTTGCGCATATCCTCGCCACTGTCCACGATCGCCTGATAGGCTTCCATGGCCGTCTTCAGCGCCACTTCCATTTGATCCTGGGCCTTGTAGGGGTCGCCTTCCCGATAGATCTTGCGGGCCTCGTCCAATTGCGCCTCGGCCGTTTCCAGCCCGCGCTCCACGCGCTTGTACAGGTTCCGCTCTTGCTGCCAACCGTCCGCGCGCACTGGTTCGCAGCCGCAAGCGGCAAGCAGCAGCAGAATGGCGGAACGCCTTCTCACCATGAACCTCCCGTTAGCGTCGTTTCTTGTTCTTCAGCATGCGCACCCGCTGCCGCGCCTTGAATTCTTCATCCGCGTTCTCGCCTTTGCTCGTCGCAAGGAAAGCCTCGTACGCGCTAAGCGCCGCATCGTCCTGCTGAAAGCGATCGAAAATGATGGCTCTCAAATACGAATGACCCGCGCTCAACGCCCCCTGTTTCTCAAGCAACGCGATGGCATCCAAGGCGGCCTGGAACTCCCCCGCCAGCATCGCCACAGCTGCGAACTCATTCCACGCGCTCAGGTTGGCCGCATCCAGTTTCAGGGCTTGCTGGAAGCGCGCGGCTGCCTGCGGGAATCGGCGTGCATCGCGCAGCGTGCGCGCCAATGCCAGGTGCGCCTCCACGTTGCCGGGCTCGGCTGCGATGGCCGCTTCCAGCACTGCCAGCGCCTTCTCCGGCTTGCCCGCTCGCTGATAGGCCACCGCCAGATTCCGACGATTCGCAAACGTCGGGGCGCTCGCCAAGCCCGCTTCCAACGAAGCGATGGCCTCCTCATTCTTGCCCAGCTCCACCAGCAATTCACCCGCCCGCCGCGCCGCATCGGCGTTTTCAGGGAACTCACCAAATAGCGCGGCTGCTTTCTCCAGGCCCCCCGCTTCCTGCCACGCTTCCGCCACCGCCAGAAGTCCGTTCCGGTAGCGAGGGTCGCGTTGGGCCGCCTCGCGAAAGCTGGCTTCAGCCGCATCCAGATCCTTCATCAGGAAGTAGGCCTGCCCAAGCCCGTAGTGATGGTCAGCATCCCGCGGATCGTCCTCCACCAGGCGGGCAAACCGTGCCCGCGCCTTTTCCGCTTCGCCCGCGCGGAGTTCCGCGTATCCCAACTGGAAGCGCACCGAAGGGTCGTCCGGCTTCAGTCGGCTGGCTGCCTCCAGTTGCTCCGCCGCCTCGCCATGGCGCTCCAACGAGGTCAACACCTGGGCATAGTTCAGCCGCGCCTCCACCAGTTCCGGCTGCATCTCCACCAGCTTCTCGTAGTGCGGCAGCGACTCCTCTTCCTTCCCCGATTGCGCCAGGGCCTGGGCCAGGTAGAAGCGGCTGGGTACATCCTCCGGCGCCAGGTCCACGGCCTGCCTCAGATGCTGGACAGCTTCCCCGAATCGCTGGGCTTCCAGCGCGCTCATCCCCTTTTCCTGAGCTTCAGCGGCGGCCACAGCCACCTCGGCAGCGCTCGGCTGGGCGGGCTTTCCCTTTCGCGCCGATTGTGGCGCCCCTGAGCGGTTTTGGTCCACCACCTGCGGACGCAGCTCTTGTGCGAATGCGGAGCTTCCCGCAAGTAGCGTCCCCAGCAAGGCCACAATCCAAACGTGCATCCGCATGTCTCTGTTCTATCAGGCGCTGCGTCCGTTCGCGAGCCAGCCCCCGCAACCCGTGCGCGCCGCCTCCTGGTGAGATGTCCCCAGCTACAACAATGGTTTCAGGAAGCGCCCCGTGTAGCTCTGCTCGCAAGCGGCGATCTGCGCCGGCGTCCCTACCGCGATCACGTGGCCGCCGCCGGAACCACCCTCCGGACCCAGATCAATCAACCAGTCGGCATTCCGCAGCACGTCCAGGTTATGCTCAATCACCAGGATGCTGCCGCCGTTGTCAATCAGCCGGTCAAAGGCCGCCAGCAGCTTCGCGATATCGTCAAAATGCAATCCCGTGGTGGGCTCGTCGAACAGGAAGAGCGTCTTCTCGCAGGAGGCTTGCGCCATATGCGCCGCCAGCTTGATGCGCTGCGCTTCGCCACCCGAAAGCGTGGTCGCTGATTGCCCCAGCCGCAGGTAGCCTAGCCCCACTTCCTGCAGCACTCGAAGTTTATTCACCAATCGTGGCGTTTCGCTGAAAAAGACCATCGCCTCATCCACCGTCAGCCCTAGCACCTGGTGGACGTTCAGCCCGTTGTAGAGCACCTCCAGCACGCTCTTCTTGAACCGCGTCCCGTGACATTCTTCGCAGGTGAGTTCCACATCGGCCAGGAACTGCATCTCCACCGTCACCGTGCCATCGCCCTGGCACACTTCGCAACGGCCACCCGGCACGTTGAACGAAAAGTATCCGGCCGCATAGTGGCGCTTCTTCGCTTCGGCTGTACTGGCAAACAGATCGCGAATGATATCGAATGCCTTGATGTAGGTCACGGGATTCGAACGTGGCGTCCGGCCGATGGGCGACTGGTCTACCAGAATCACATCCTCCAGGGCCTGCATCCCTTCCACCGCGCGACAGGCGCTACGGAAGCTGCTCTCGCCCTCCTCGTCACCGCCCTCGGTCTTCTTCGTGGCCACCCGGTCGCCCAGTCCCATCGCCCGCAGGCTTTGGAAAATCACCTCGTGCATCAACGTGGATTTACCGGAACCTGAAACGCCCGTCAGCGCCACCAGCTTGCCCAGCGGTATCTCCACATCGATGTTCTTCAGGTTGTGCTTTCGCGCGCCCTGGAAGCGCAGCATGCCCTTCCGCGGCGTCTTCTTGGCCGCTTGCGCCGGGCGCGATGCCTGCAGGTCGCCACGCAGGTATCGCGCTGTCAGCGATGTGTGCGCCCCATCAAACAAGTCCCGCGACGGCCCCGCAAACACCACGTCCCCACCGTGCTCACCGGCGCCCGGCCCCATGTCGACAATGAAATCCGCCGCCCGCATCACTTCGCTATCGTGTTCCACCACCAGCACGGTGTTGCCCAGGTCACGCAGGTTCTTCAGGATCTGCACCAGCCGCATGGTGTCCCGCGTGTGCAGGCCAATGGAAGGCTCGTCCAGAATGTAGCAGGCCCCCACTAGCCGCGATCCCAGACACGTCGCCAGTTGGATGCGTTGTGCCTCCCCGCCGGAAAGCGTCATCGCCAGCCGGTCCAGGGTCAGGTACTCCAATCCCACATCGTTCAGAAAGCGCAGCCGCTGTCGGATTTCCACCAGAATCCGCGTGGCGATGCCAGCCTCTTCCGGCGTCAGCGTCAGTGCCTCAAAGAAGTCCAGCGCCTCGCGGATGTTCATCCGCACCACGTCCCCAATCGTCCTTTCGTGGATGCGCACGTACAGCGCCTCAGCGCGCAATCGCGATCCGCCGCAGTCCAGGCAAGGCGAATAGCCCCGGTACTTGCTCAGCAGCACCCGCACTTGCACCTTGTACTTCTTTGACTCCAACTCCTCGAAGAAGCCCTTCACTCCACCGAACTCGCGGCTGCCCTTCAGCACGAAGTCCCTCTCGGCGGGCTTCAATTGCGCGAAGGGCACATCGAAGCGCACCTTGCCTTTTCCCAGCCGCTTCAGTTCCGTGAACCACCAGCGATATTGTGGCCGCGTCCAAGGGTGGATGGCCCCCTGTTGCAGCGTAAGCGAATCATCCGGAACAATCAGGCTGGGGTCGTAATCCATCACATTGCCGAAGCCCTGGCATCGCGGACACGCGCCAAAGGGGTTGTTGAAGCTGAACAGGCGCGGCTCCGGCTCAATGAACTCAATGCTGGTGGAGCAGTGCTTGCAACTGAACTTCTCACTGAAGCGCAACCGCCGCGCATCCCCGCCCTTGGCAGGCGGGCCTGCCTCCGTGCTGCCTGCTCCCCGCACGCTCTCCAGAAACTGCACCTCGCCACTTTCCCGGTAGGCGATTTCCGTGCCGTCCACAATCCGCGCTCGCTCCGCCGCAGTCAAGCTCAACCGGTCTACCAACACGAAGAGCGGCTTGCCGAAATCGATCGCCAGCAACGACTCGGGAGTGGAAAACTCAAAGGTTTGTCCGTTCTGGTACAGTCGCGTGAAGCCCCTCTTGCGTAGGTCGAAGAGCTTGTCGCGCAGCCGCTCCGCGCTCGCCTCACCCGCCATGCGCACGGGGAACAGCAGCAACCATCGGCTCCGTTCCGGCTCCTGCAACACGCGGTCGGCCACCATGTCCACCGTGTCCCGTCGCACCTGGTTACCGCACTCAGGGCAGTAAGTGCGGCCCACCCGCGCATACAGCAGGCGGACGAAGTCATACACTTCC
>JALOKO010000007.1 GCA_025456495.1 Bryobacterales bacterium
AGGATGGGAATGAGCAGGGCGCCCAGCCAGATGAGCACAAACTGCAGCACTTCGTTGAAGATAGCGGAGCGCAAACCACCCAGGGCCACATAGATGGCCACGGTGACGGAACTCACCCAGATGCTGAAGTTAATGTCCCAGCCCAGCACCACCTTCATCACCAGGGCCATGGAGTACATGTTGATGCCGCTCATCAGCACGGTCATGAAGGCGAAGGTGACGGCGGAGAGCCCGCGGGTGCCCTCGCCGAAGCGCAGTTGCAGATAGCCGGGCACGGAGTGGGTCTTGCTGATGTAGTAGAAGGGCATCATCACCACGCCCAGGAAGAGCATGGCGGGAATGGCGCCAATCCAATACCAGTGGGCGGCCAGAATCCCATACTGATACGAGGCCGCCGCCCATCCCATCAACTCCAAGGAGCCGAGGTTCGCGGAAAGGAAGCTGAGGCCGGCAATCCAGGCGGTCATCTCGCGGCCCGCCAGGAAGAAATCCTCGCCGCTTTCGGCCATCCCCTTGAGGTAGAAGCCGATGGCCAGGACGGCCACGAAGTAGATGACGATGATGGCGATGTCGATGGCACCCAGGGAAATGAGCGTATCGTTTGTCCAAAAGAGCAGGGCCGGGACGAAACTCATGCGCGCGAAGCCTCCAGCGTGAAGAGTGAATCGTATCACCTCGGCCCGCTGTTCGCACAGTGAATCCGACGGATAGCCCGTAGCCCGCCCCAGTCGTACCACCCTGAACTAAACCGTCACACCAGCTCATCCACAATGGGTTGCACATGCATCGTCCTGGTTGGATGCAGCAGACAGACCGCAGCCCACACAACGAAGGGAATTCACAAGCACCGCTCAACCGTACCCACCCGCTGGCGCGAGAACACCTCCACATGGTTCGGGTACGAGCGCTTCAATGGGAACCGGAAGGTGAGTTGCTGGCCGCATCGCCAAAAGCGATATCGGGCGAGAGAACCTCGACACAGAATCAGCCAATGCCAGCAGCGAAAAGCCGACCGCCCTTCCATGAACAACCCGTGCAAGCGGAATCGAGAAGTAAGTGTGTCACTAGCAAAAGGTGTTACGCAAGATGCAACACTTGTTTCGAACAAAATCACAAAATCCACTTGACAATAGCTCCTCTATGCGCCACAATTTGACCATGAAAGCCCTGTTTCTTCTTTACTTATTTTGTATACAATTGTTAAGCTTAACTCTGCCACAATTTCGTGACTGTGTTGGACCAAACACTCTAGGCTATGACAACAGATGTGAACTTGACGCGGGCGAACATTTAATTACGCATGAAATAGGTATAACGCGTAGCGATGTCGTAGCCGGGGGGAGCGCAACTGCGCCGAGCATTATCAAGCGTGCATCTGGGTACCCAGTTGGGAACTTAATCAGTGTCCATGGTCAGCCGACCAACGTGACACTCCTTCACCTCCACATCGATGGCAACGTAGGGCAGGTCGGTGGAGGCGCTAGCCCTTACAGTGACGTTAGCATCGACAGTTGTACGAAATGCAAAATCTATTTTGTTGAGTTTCGTAACGCTCGATGGATGTCACTTGGCGTAAAACAGGGACTCACCAGTGTTGATATTTCACATTCGACTTTTCGGGATTCATGGGCCTTTGGAGTGTGGATTGGTCCGGGCGGCTCTATGTGTCCAAGCCCGTTCGCAAATACCTACAAACCGAACGCAGCATGCACCCTAGTGTCTGGTTCAACGTTCATCGGGAACGGTCTGAATGCGATATTTAGTGTCGCAAGGAACAATTTCATCGCATTCAACTGGTTTAGTGACAATCATCGAAACGCTACGGCTTCACTCGCGCCAGGAGGCCAGATCGACCTTGACTTCGACGCAGAGAATATCCTGGTGTGGAACAATGTTGTCGTTGATGGCGCATCTTCCTCTGGACCCCCATTTACTTGGGCGGACGGCATCGAGCTGCACGGTAGAGACATTTGGCTGAGGAGTAATCGAATTCACAACAATGGTGGTCAGGGAATCTACATGGAAGAAGCTCAAGATGTATTAATCTCAGATGTCAACGGGTTTGAAGGATCCTACTTCACTATTTCCAGAAATAATCGGAGATGGGGTGGTGGCTTCACCCCTTGCGGGCCCTTTCCTGCAGTTAGCATTCATGCGGGGCCGCCAAGTTATCGCAAGACCAAGAACATTACCATTCAAAATATAGCGCTGATAAACGGCCATCAACCTGCAGTCAAGATTAGTAAATGTGGTCTTAGTAGTGCAGTCTTGACCGAGAATGTGGTAGTGTCCCATTCATGTCTGAGCGGAAATATTGGCGGGGTGTCCACTGAAACCGGCTCGTACATTGGCACTCCAACGCAGGTAAATGTTCAAACAAGCGGTTGTCATGGCTACTAGTAGCAGGTCGGAATGGCTACCCCGTGTGCCGATTCCTGAAGAAACCAAGAGTGACGTATGGTGCAAGAACGTTTAAAGGCGCTAGGATCTAGCGACGTGGTCCTTGATCTTGGTGGCGGGCGGGGAAGCTTTGCTTGGCAATCGTTCGATTGCCGAGTCGTGCGTCTGGATTTAAGCATCCTCTGTGATGGCTATACGGAGGCTGTCGTTGCCGACGCGGCGGCAATACCGCTTCAGTCCGGTACGGTTTCAGCCGTCATCGCCAACCATTCACTGGAGCACATCGCCTCCCTCCCAGAGGTAGTCAAGGGTATATCAAGAACGCTGAAGCCTGGTGGTTTTGTCTATATCTCTGTCCCTGATGCCACAACAATTTCAGACAGGCTGTACCGGTGGATAGGAAGAGGAGGAGGCCATATAAATGGCTTCCGTAGTCACGAGGAGATTCCGAATCTGATCCTAAGTAACCCTAACCTTGTATATCGAAAGTCTCGGACGCTGTATTCGTCCTTCTCCTTTCTAGGTCCTCGATCTCGTGGCGGCAGATTCCAGAAGAAATTAGTCCTTTTTCTCGGAGCTCCGCATTGGTTGATAGCGTTCCTTTCGGGCTTGCTGCGCATATTGGATTATTGCTCCTCCACCCGATACGCGGTGTACGGTTGGGAGTATCTCTTTGAATATCCCGACGGCGAATCGTTGCAAATGAGTACGGGGGACGACTGGGGCGCTTGCTGGACGAATGTCTGTTCTTCGTGTGGCGCAGCTCATTCCCTTGCGCGTCTAAGGGGAACGGGTAATTTGATGTTTATGGTTGGTGTCCTTGGTTTGTTTCGCTGTCCATGTTGTGAAAACCTCAATGTTGCGACAGGAGAAGTCGCAAACGTTCTTCAACCCCGTTGAGTTCGTAAAACTGCGGCTCTTCTTGAGTTGTGTCTTGTATTTGGACCGAGGGAGCGAGTTGTTTAGTCGAATTGGAGGCTATATGAATTGGCGAAGGCGACAGGTGGGCAGTTCTCAAACTGGTCGTGCGCTGCAGTATTTCGCCTTCGTGGCGTTTCTACTCACAGTGCTTGCTGGCCCGCACCTGTGGGCGCAGAACGCAACCCTGGTTGTTGTTAATGGGGCTAGTTTTAAGCGACTCGTGCCGGTATCGCCGTCGAGCATCGCAACGGCGTTCCCGGTCGCGCCAGCGGTGTTTACTGGCGTGTCTGAGGCTAGCGCAGTCGGAGTTCCTCTTCCCACAGTACTCGCAGGAACACAGATAATTATTGGAGGTACGCCGGCACCCCTCTTCTATGTAAGCTCTTCACAGATCAATTTTCAGCTTCCGCGGTTGATATCGTTGAATCCTCCAGAATCTTCTATCTCGGTTGTAGTAAATGGCGTTACGGTTGCGCACGCTTTCGTCACCGTGTTTCCGACAGGCGCCGGAATGTTTGCTGCCTTGAATCAGAATGGAAGTCAAAATAGTTCTTCGAATCGGGCGAGCCTCGGTTCCGTCTTGCAGTTGTTTGGTACCGGATTTGGCGAGTTTACCAGCATGATTGCAGATGGACATCCGAACCCGTCGAATCCGTTGGCAACGACTAAAGCAGTTCCTGAGGTGTGGATTGGTCTCCACAAGGTGCAGAATGAGTTTTCAGGTGGCGCACCGGGCCTGGTTGGCGTAAATCAAATCAACGTCCGACTTCCAAGCAACCCAAATCTCATTGGCCGCCAATGGTTATTTGCCGTGGTGGGAGGACAGGTTTCCGAGAGGATTGAGGTATGGATTGGACCTTAGTAGTGGCAATAGTGATTGTGGGAATCGTGTTCGTCTGTAGCGCGAGTTCTGCACGCCCTTCTGTTGTACGGTATCGCACGCGCGACACCCCAGAGGCCTAGGATTGTCGACTGAGAGGAGATTGGAGCTTTCTTTCTGACCTACTGACCACTACAACTGGCGCCATTGCGCTGGGCCGCTCAGCGGGGTGCACCGGGGGTGGGACCCTGGGCGTCAGCATGCTAAAATTGCGGTGTCCGCGCCATGGAGTCCGCCCTCAACATCCTCAATCGATCCCTCGCCCTGGATGAGGTCGAAGCCACCGTGCAGCGTTTGCAGCGCTGCTGGAAGACCGCCGTGGGTGCGCGGATTGCGGAGCATAGTCGGGTGATTCTGCTGCGCGAGGATGTGGTGATTGTGAGCGTGGATGACGCCGTCTGGCAATCGCAACTGCACCAGATGCGGGCGCTGCTGCTGGAACGACTGCGCGCCACCAGCGGCGTGGAAGCCATTGCCAAGGTGGAGTTTCGCGTCTCCCCGGCACGACGCAAACCGAAGGCTGAAGCCGGGCCCCTCTTTCAGCAGGACGAGGCCGACCGGATCGCTGACCCCCTATTGCGCAAAATCTACAAGAGTTCCCGACGGAAGGTGCAGGCGTGAAGCTGAACGAAGAACAGGTTCGATACGTGGCCAACCTGGCCAACCTGGCCCTGACCCCGGACGAGACCACGCATTTCGCTGACGAACTCAGCCAGATTCTCACCTACGTGGAAAAGCTGAACGAACTGGACACCAGCGACGTGGAGCCGATGGCGCAGGTGCTATTTGATGTGGAGGATACGGCCACCCTACGCGCCGACACCGCGGGGGAAACCCTTCCCGTGGAGGTAGCCTTGGCCAATGCCCCGCTTTCGGGCGCTGGCCATTTCAAGGTGCCGCTGGTGATTGAGCGCTAGCCGCGGATCGCCCCTGTGGGCGTGCTGCATCGTGCGCCACCGTTTGTTTGCAACAGCCCGGGAACCAACTTGCAGCCCGGAACCATACCGATACCCGGAAACTGACCGCCCATGCACATTCCCACCCTTACCATCCCGGAAATCCGTCGCGCGCTACTGGCGAAGGAGTATTCGGCGCAGGAACTCTGCCAGCAGGCCTTAGCCGAAGCAGAAGCAGGGAACCCCAGCACGAACGCCTACCTCCATTTTTCCCCGGAGCGCGCCATGGATGCCGCCCGCCGGGTGGATGCCCTTATCGCGGCGGGAGCAGACCCCGGTCCGCTTGCAGGAGTGCCGGTGGCCGTGAAGGATGTCATCGTCACCAAGGGGTTGCGCACCACCTGCGCCTCGCGCATGCTACAGAACTTCGTCCCGCCCTACGACGCCACAGCCGTCGAACGCCTGGAGGCAGCCGGCGGCATGATCATCGGCAAGACAAACTGTGACGAGTTCGCCATGGGGAGTTCGAACGAGAATTCCGCCTTTGGCCCCGTGCGCAATCCCGTTGCGCTCGATCGCGTTCCGGGTGGCTCCAGCGGAGGGTCCGCCGCCGTGGTCGCGCAAGGCACCGCTGTGGTGTCATTGGGTTCAGATACGGGCGGTTCCATCCGGCAACCGGCTTCCTTCTGCGGCGTGGTGGGCATTACCCCCACCTACGGGCGCGTGTCGCGCTACGGATTGGTGGCCTTCGCCAGTTCCCTGGATCACATCGGGCCCTTCTCCCGCACAGTGGAGGATTCCGCCACCCTGCTGCGGGTGATTGCGGGCCGCGACGAACGCGACGCCACCTCCGCGCTGGCCCCGGTGTCCGATTACGCCGTCGCGATGCAGCAGGATGTGCGCGGCATGAAGATCGGCCTCCCCCGCGAATACTTTGCCGGCTTGGCCAGCGAGACCGGAGACCTGATTGCCAAGGCCGTCGACCAATTGAAGGCATTGGGCTGCCAGCCGGTGGAGATCAGTCTCCCCCACACGGACTACGCCATCGGCACCTACTACATCATCTGTACTGCGGAAGCCAGCTCTAACCTTGCCCGCTACGATGGCGCCCGGTACACCTACCGTTCCGCCAACGCAGACACCCTGGAAGACATGTACGGCAATACGCGAGACGAGGCCTTTGGCGCGGAATGCAAGCGCCGCATCATGCTGGGCACCTATGTGCTAAGCGCAGGCTACTACGATGCCTACTATCGCAAGGCCCAGAAGGTGCGCACCCTCATCACCCAGGATTTCCTGAATGCCTTCCAGCAGGTGGACGCCATCGTCGCCCCCGTAAGCCCCTTCCCCGCCTTCAAGCTGGGCGAGAAGATGAGCGACCCCCTGCAGATGTATCTTTCCGACATCTACACCATTACCGGCAGCCTCGCGGGCATTCCCTGCATGAGCGTCCCCGCCGGGAACACCAGCCAGGGCCTTCCCGTTGGCATGCAGATTCTTACCAGACACTTTGACGAGGCCGGCATGCTGCGACTGGCGCGGGCCTACGAGCGGGCCACAAGCTGATTCCGGCCGCCTGTCCGACAGCGCCATGGCAAAGCCAACGCCCCGGTAAGGGATGCGCCTGCATCCCTGCTGCCCGCTGAAACATCCCTTAGAGGGAACCCTATTCAACGAGGAGGCACGAACCCATGGCATTTACGCTACCTGATCTCCCTTACGCACACGATGCGCTGGAGCCCCACATCGACAAGGCCACCATGGAAATCCACCATGGCAAGCACCACGCGGCTTACGTCACCAACCTCAACAAGGCCCTGGAGGGCGCCGGCGTCACCGAATCGTCCCTGGATGTCCTGCTCGCTAATGGCTGCGCGGCGGTTCCTGACAGCATCCGCACCGCGGTCCGTAACAACGGTGGCGCCCACTGGAACCACTCCCTGTTCTGGGAAATCATGAGCCCGCAAGGCGGCGGAGATCCGGTGGGCAACGTGGCCTCGGCCATCAACGCCAAGTTCGGTGATTTCGTTACCTTCAAGGAAAAGTTCGCTGCCGCCGGCATGACCCGTTTCGGCTCCGGCTGGGCCTGGCTCATCCAGACCGCCGATGGTGTGGACATCGTTTCCACCCCCAACCAGGACAACCCGCTGATGGAGGGCAAGAAGGCCATCATCGGCGTCGATGTCTGGGAGCACGCCTACTATTTGCGTTACCAGAATCGCCGCGCTGACTATCTGGCCGCCTGGTGGAGCGTCGTCAATTGGGCCAAGGCGGAAGAGATCTTCAACAGCTAAGTCCTCCCGTTCGTGAACTACAATCTGGCTGCAAGCGAAGAGGCGGGCCATCGGCGCCCGCCTTTTCGCCGTATCATGGAATCGTAGCGCGCAGCCCGTGGCCCCCCGTCGTGCCCACTCCGATTGGCGCTCCAGCCCGGGTGCCGCGGCGCCCGCAACCCGAATGCCGCTTTCTGGAAATACTGCCTTCCCTCCCGCCCTGTCGCAGGCTGGCAGCCCCGGGGATAGGGTTTACGTCCAAACGCAATGAAGTCCATTAGCCGCCGTCACTTCCTGGCCGGTTCCGCTTCGGTGGTCGCCGGGGCGAGTCTTGCCGGTTGCGGCGCCAACGGCTTTCGCACTCTCTACGT
This sequence comes from Bryobacterales bacterium, assembly GCA_025456495.1. Taxonomy (GTDB): domain Bacteria; phylum Acidobacteriota; class Terriglobia; order Bryobacterales; family Bryobacteraceae; genus JACTMJ01. The sequence goes on from JALOKO010000007.1 coordinate 7,742, forward strand.
GCTGGATTGGGTGCATTACATCCCTGTCAACGTCCTCCAGCAGTTTGAGAGGGCCTACCAGATTCGTGTCCGCTACCGCGCCTATGGCAGCAATCAGGAGATGCTCGACCGTCTGCAGCGCGCGGAGTTCCCCTGGGACATCGCCTTCCCCTGCCAGCAGTTCCTGCCTCGCATGCGGCAACAGGACCTGCTTGTTGATCTGGATCACGCACTGCTGCCGAATCTGGTGCATCTGGGGCATCCGTTCGCCAAACCCTTCTGGGACCCCGGCCTACAGTATTCCGTTCCCTGCACCTGGGGCGTCACCGGCATTGCGTACAGCCGACAGGTGCAAATGGATATTCGCCGCTGGGCGCACCTTTGGGATGAGCGCCTGCGAGAGCGGCTTACCATGCTGGACGATCGCGATGAGGTGCTGGGCGCCGCCCTGCTGAAACTTGGATATCCGGTGAACTCTTCGGATCCCGGCCATCTTGCCAAGGCCAGCGCCGAGGCCATTGCACAGAAGCGTTTGGTGCATTCCTACGGCATCAATGAGAGCAAGGACCGTTTGGTTTCCGGCGAGTTCCAGGTTTCCCAACTGTGGAGCAATCTGGCCGGACAAGCCATCTCAGCGTCTCCGAACCTGCAGTTTGTGTTCCCGGACGAGGGCTTTCCGATGTACGCTGAGAACGCGGTCGTGCTTCGCGGCGCCAAGGAGCCGGAAGCCGCGCACGCCTTCATCAACTTTCTGCTCACCCCGGAGATCGCTGCCCAGGTCTCCGCCAACGCCTTCACCTCACCAACTGTGCCCGAAGCGCGCCGCTATCTGCCCTTGCGCTTACGGGAAGATCCCCTATTGTTTCCCAGCCAGGAAGTGCTCGCCCGCGGGCAGTGGATGGAACCACATGCCGACGAGGCCCTCGTCCAACGCCGCGCCGCCTGGCAACGCATCCAGGCCGCATAGGGCGCCCGCCTCCCCACCCGGATCATACTTTTGAGCTTCCTGCCGATTAGCTTTCTTGCGCACCTCGCGACGTCTACGCGGGTAGCGCGACGCAACAGGAGATCAACCGGCTATGGCGCAGGCGCAATCGCAAAGCAAGCGGAAAGTGAGTGCAATTCAGGATCGGCAGGCAGCTCGCGAGCCCATCGCGGCGAAAGAGCCGAAGGGCAAGCAATCGCAACGGCTTCAGCCAGATGCCGTGTTGCGTCAATTGAACGTGGGGGCGGCGGATTCCGGCTCCAGGAAGCCCGTACGGCCAACCGGATCGGCACGAAAGCAAGCGTCCAGCAACCCCGCATGTGGCCTGTCGGACCGGGCCTTCTTCCTGGATCATCTGCCCATTGCCATCGTTGCGATGGATAACCACCACACGATTGAATACATCAACCACTACGCTGCCAACGTGGCTGGGATGGCGCCAGAGGCGTGCTTGGGCAAGAAGTTCTGGGACGTGCTCTACGACAGCCCCGCCTGCCGGAAGAATGAGTGCGCGGCGAGCAAGGCAGTGCATTCCAGCGCCACCAGTGTCGGCGAGGCCAACCTAAGTGTTCGCGGGAAGCCCTGGCCCGTTCGCGTGATCTGCTCCCCGCGCCTCTCCGCCGATGGGAAACCCGTCGGCTGCTTCCAGGTGATGTGCGAAACGGAAAAGGAACTGCAGGCAACTGAGCGCGTCCTGGACCTGGCCAAATTCGTGGCTCAAGGGAATATCCACCACCGGGCTGACACCGCTGGCGTGGAGGGCAACTTGCGCGCGGTGCTGGACGCCGTGAATCAGTTGGTGGATTCCTTCGCGGCAACCATCGAAGACGTCATGGAAACGGTGCACGAAATCAGCGAAGGCAGCATCCCCGCGGAACGCGAGGTGACCGCACGCGGGGAATTTGGCCGCTTGCGGGAATGCCTGAATACACTCGTCCGTGGACAGCGCACCGTCGCCGACGTTGCCGGCAGCCTTTCCATCGGCAATACCGCCGTGAAGATCACGCCGCGGAGCGAACGTGACGAAGTAGTCGTTAGTCTGCAGAAGCTGGTGGCCAATGCCCAGCATGACGCAGGGGTGGTGGCCCAGTTCGCGGCTGGCAACTTCGACGTGGACATCATGGTGATGTCCGAAAACGACGTGATGGCCCTCAGCAATGTGAAATTGCAGGAGACCCTGCGCTTCGTCACCGGGGAGACACTCCGGCTCACCTCGCAGGCGGTGGAAGGCAATCTCTCCGCCCGTGCCGAAACCGGGCATCTGCAAGGGGCATTCCGCCAGGTGGTGGACGGCTTCAACCAGACCTTGGATGCCATGATTGCTCCCCTCAGCGAAGCATCTGAGGTCTTGTCCCTGGTGGCCTCCGCAGACCTCACGGCCCGCGTCCACAGTCACTACAAAGGCGATCATGCACGACTGAAAACCGACATCAACCGCCTGGCCGACGACCTGCAGTCGAGCATTAGCCAGTTTGCGCACACCGTGCAGACCGTGGCCGCCGCCAGCGAGGAACTCACGGCCGTTAGCCAGCAGATGTCCAAGAACGCGGCACATACCGCCAGCCAGGCAAGCGTCGTGTCCCAGTCTGGTGATGTGGTGGCGCGGAATGTCGAAACGGTTGCGGCGGCCACTGAGGAAATGCAAGCCTCCATTCGCGAGATTGCCAAAAGCGCGAACGAAAGCGCCCAGGTTGCACGGAATGCGGTTACCGTCTCTCAGGTTGCCAGCGATACCATCGGCAAGTTGGGTGTCTCCAGCCAGGAAATCGGCGATGTCACCAAGGTCATCACGTCCATCGCCCAGCAAACGAATCTGCTGGCCTTGAACGCCACCATTGAAGCGGCGCGGGCCGGGGAGGCCGGCAAGGGCTTTGCCGTCGTCGCCAACGAAGTGAAGGAACTGGCGAAGCAGACCGCGCGCGCCACCCAGGAAATCTCGGCCAAGATCGGGGCCATTCAGTCCGATACGGCCGAGGCCGTCAAGTCCATCAATCAGATCAGCGGCATCATCCACCGTATCGACGACCTGTCCAATACCATCGCATCCGCGGTGGAGGAACAAAGCGTTACCACCAACGAAATCGGCCGCAATATCACGGAAGCCTCCTCGGGCGTGGGGGGGATTGCGGCGAACATTTCCCAGGTTTCCGCTGCCGCCAGCGACACCACGCAAGGGGCTGAGGATACGCAGTCCGCCGCAGTGTCTCTCAGCTCGATGGCGAGTGAATTGCAATCGATCATCCGGAAATACAAGGTCTAACGCCCGCGTCCCTTTCCTGCGACAGGGGGAGACCGTTTACCGCGTCCGAAGCGGTCTCCTTACTCGCGCCAACGGTAAAGCTGGGTTGTGGCCAACATCACTCGTGTGCGGAACGCGCGCCTATGGCAGCACGGGCGTTGGCGTGAAGCACAGAATGAAGATCCCCAGAGCGGCGGCGGCCACCCACTTCCTTCCCTTACCCAACGGAGTGTGATCGTACACCGGCGGATGGCGCAGCTTAAACACGAACAGCAGTACCGCCCAGAACCACCATCCTTCCCACAGCAGCCCCAGCGGCAACAGCAACAGGACAAAGGCGCGCGCAATCAACAACTGCCGCTTTGGATGCAGCGCGTAAACAATGTGGCCCCCATCCAGTTGGCCCACCGGCAGCAGGTTCAAGGCAGTGGCCAGCATCCCCACCAGCGCCGCGCGGGCCATCGGATGCAGCAGGATGTCCTGGTTTGGCACTCCGGGGAAGAGCACCCCTTGCACCCATTGCAGCAAGAGCGGCGAGCCCATCACCAGGTCCCCCTGATGCGCAATCCCTGGGATAACCTTCGATAAGGACACCCCCACCAAAAGAACCGGCGCCAGGAACACGAACCCTGCAATCGGCCCCGCCACCCCCACGTCAAACAACTGCACGCGCGACAGGATCGCCCCTCGGATGCGAATGAAGGCGCCCAGCGTGCCAATCAGCGTGGGCGCCGGCAGAAAGTAAGGAAGGGTGGCCCGGATCCGGTAAAACACGCAGGCAAAATAGTGCCCGAACTCGTGCGCCGTCAGAATCAGCAACAGCGGCCCCGAATACCAGAGCCCGGGCAGCAGACGTGTGAGATCAAAAGCGTTGGCCGTCACCATGGCCAAATCCCGCGACAGCAGGATTGCCGGCTGGTTGTGCTGAAAACTCCAGTAGAAGGTAGAGCCTACCAGGCTGGCGCTCCACACCGTCACGACAAACAGCAGCGCCTGCAGCAGATGCACCGGCCGTGGCGATCGCCAGCCTCTCCGTGCAACGCCAAGCGAGGCGCCCGGTGGTCCCCAGGACCCAGGTTGCCGCCATCCGTCAGGCTGCCGCCATCCGTCGGGCTGCCGCCGTGCTTCCGGCTCACGCTTAGCCTCCGGCTCAGCCGCCTCCCCATCCAGCCCGCTATGGTCGTCAAAGGCCACGAAAGCAAAATCGCCAAACCACACCCATCCGGCCTACCGCGCCGTCCAAATTTAGGGCAGGCTTTGCAACTCCTTGCCGGGCTTGAACCGCACGGCCTTCCCTGGGGGGATTTCCACTTCATCACCCGTTCGCGGGTTGCGCCCGATGCCGGTCTTCCGGGGGCGTACGTTGAAGATGCCGAACCCGCGCAACTCAATCCGCTCCCCCTGGCTGAGTGCCCGCTTCATACTCTCGAACACGGTTTCCACCGCCATCTCCGCCTTGGTCTTGGTGATGCCCGTGCGATTCACTACTTCGTTGACGATATCCAGCTTAATCAATCGTTCACCCCTCGTTCGGTATCCTAAACCAAGACAGGACGTTTCGGCTTTGCCGGGATGCCCATGCGGGGTGCCTTTTGCATCCCGCTTGAGCCGGGTTCCCGGCGCCTGTGTCGCCCCCGCGCCAAGAGCAGCGCCAGATGCATGATGCGCTGGCGGCAAACGCCCGGCAGCAATGGCGGGAGTGGCGCAAACCGTATGATAGGATTGAATTTAACTCGGTGTCAAGCCGTATGCCTCTCGCTTCCTCCTCCATTGATGCCGCAGTCTTTCGCGACTTCTGCGCCCGCTTCGCCTCCGGTGTAACCATCACCACGGTCCTGGACACCGATGGCCAACCGCAAGGGCTCACCGCCAGTTCCTTTACGTCGGTGTCGCTAAGCCCTCCGCTGATCCTGGTGTGCATCAATCACAATTCCGGAGTGCTGCGGCACTTCCGCAACGCCTCTCATTTCGCGGTGAACATCCTGCACGCAGGTCAACAGGAGTTGTCCAACCGCTTCGCCGTGAAAGCCACCCATCGGTTTGATGGCATTCCCTGGAGTCCCGGTCCGGCCGGCTCTCCGCTATTGGACGAATGCCTTGCGCACATCGAATGCGCCACCCAGCAGATTGTGGATGCAGGCGACCATGCTGTTTTCTTCGGCGAGGTGATCGCTGCCCAAGTAAACGAAAATTCACCGCTACTTTATTACCATCGCGGGTATCATATCCTTGGAGGCGCACCCTAACCAGGCGGCGCTCCCCGCGTCCGGTTCCCGAAACCCGAACGGCTTCCCGCGCGTTCTTTGGAACAGACGCAATCTTCCCGCTTGGGGGTCCCCCGATGTCTTGCCAAACCGTGCAAGCTGCTCTCCGTAGCCTCTCGTTTGCCGTTTTCGGCTTGGCGATGCTCACCGGAGTCCACTCCGCCGTGGCGCAACAGGCGACACCGCAGTCCACTCCGCCAGCCGCTGCCCCGGCCGCGCAAACCACCGCTCCGTCCTCACCAGCCTCCCCGGTCGCAGACGAGCCGCGTCCGCAGTTGCAAACCACTCGTCCCCAGGCCGCTGGTCGCTGGCGCAGCGCTGACGAACTTGCCGCCGACGCCGCCCCCGGCGCGATTGCCGACAGTTCCTTTACGGTCCCCGCCGGAACCCGCATCCCTCTGGGGCTCATCAATAGCATCAGCACCCGCAGCGCCGCCCCGGGCGACCGCATCTACCTGGAAACGGTCTTCCCCATCGTTGTGGAAGGCAAGATGGTGATTCCCGCCGGAAGCTACGTGATGGGCACGGTAACCTCCAGCACCCGCCCGGGCCGCATCAAGGGCAAGGGGGAAATTCACCTGCGCTTTGACTCCCTCACCCTGCCCAATGGCGTGACCCGCGACTTCCGCGCCCGCGTTGGCGGCCTGGATGGGGGCTTGCGCGAGGGCCTGGACCGCGACGAAGGCTCCATCAAGGGCGATTCCGACAAGGGCAGTGATGCCCTGACTGTCGCTGGCACCACTGTTACCGGTGGATCCATCGGGACCATGGGTGGCTTGGCAGCCGGAAACGTGGGTCGGGGCGCAGGCATCGGCCTCGCCGCGGGAGCCGCCACTGGCCTCGCCACCGTTCTCCTCACCCGCGGACCCGATGTCGTTCTGCCCGCCGGATCCTCCCTGGAACTGGTCACCGACCGTCCACTGGAGTTCTCGCCCCAGGATTTGCAATTCGAAGGCGGCGCTTCCCGTGGAGTCATCCGCACCAATCAGGCCCCGACGGTGAACCAGCAGCGCCCTGGCATTGGCCTACCTGGAATGGGCAGACCCTTTTAGCGCGCGCTTCCCGGGGCGCGCTCACCCTGGGGCCGCAGAACACCCGTGCTGGCCTATTCTCTGTTGGCCTATTCGTGCGCCACTGCCACTTTGGCGATACCATTTCTGAGGTATGTCCCACCCTCACGTTCCCCTGTTTTTTGAGCGACTCAGCCCCGAGCGCCAGATTGAACGCAGCCGGGAATTCCTGTCGCGCTGGCGTACCCGCCGTACGGTGAGGTCCTTTTCCGGTGACCCCGTCCCCTTTGAACTCATCGAGAACGCGATTCTTGCGGCGTCCAGTTCGCCATCCGGCGCCAACCAACAACCCTGGCACTTCGTGGTCATCAAGGACGCCGATCTCAAGCGGCGAATCCGCATTGCCGCCGAACTGGAGGAAAAGCAGAACTACGAAGGCCGCTTCCCGGACGAGTGGCTGCAGGCTCTGGCTCCCTTCGGCACCACCTGGCAAAAGGAGTTCCTGGAGATTGCGCCCTACCTGATCGTGGTCTTTCGCATTGACTACGGGCTGGACCTCATCAACGGCGTGGAGCACAAGCGCAAGCACTACTACGTGCAGGAAAGCGTCGGCATCGCCTGCGGGGCACTGCTGGCGGCCCTACACCTCAGCGGACTGGCTACCCTCATTCACACCCCCAGCCCGATGGGCTTCCTCACCGATCTTCTGGAGCGGCCACGGAACGAGCGTCCCTTTCTGCTGATTCCCGTGGGTTACCCGGCCTTCGGCGCCCAGGTTCCCGCCATTCAAAAGAAGCCCCTGGCGGAGGTCCTCACCGTTCGTTGAGCGGATCTGCTTCCCGGGTGCGCAACGCTGGCTTCCATCCGCCCTCCGGTGCTTCTTTGCTGGTAAAAAGTTGCCGTTCCGGTCATCATAGAAACAAGGACCCGGCCTTCTGGAATGTCGCGCCCATACTCCCTGTTCGTTTTCGCATTGGTGCTGTGCGCCCTGGCCGCCGGAATCGTCATTGGTACGCTTCTGGACGGGGATGTGCGCGCTGTCCCCCGCGTAGCCGCTCCCGACGCCGCCTCTCTCAGCATCCCGGACCCCGTCCAACTCTCCAATGCCTTCAGCATCCTGGCACGCCGGGTGGAGCCGGCGGTTGTCAACATTACCACCTCCAAGGGCAGTGGCTCGCGCAGTGCAGCCCGCCAGGAAGAAGGGGACGACCAGAATCCCTTCCGCCGCTTCTTTGAACCGCCTTACGGCGACGATGGCGCCTTCCGAGGCAGCAGCATCGGCTCTGGAGTTGTTGTTGACCGAAATGGGTACATCATCACGAACTGGCATGTGGTGGAGGAGGCCTCGAAGATCCTTGTCAAAGTCCATGGAGACCGGAAAGAGTACGAGGCCAAGCTGATTGGCGGGGACTTTGAAACCGACATTGCCGTCATCAAGATCGATGCCGGGCGGCCCCTGGAGGCAGCGCCGGTTGGGAACTCTGATGCCGTCCAGGTGGGCGATTGGGTGGTGGCGATTGGCTCGCCGTTCGGCTTGGATGCTACGGTCACCGCCGGAATCATCAGCGCCAAGCAGCGCGAATTAGCGGATGCCCAGGCCTTCCAGCGCTTCCTGCAAACGGATGCCGCCATCAACCCTGGCAACAGCGGTGGCCCTCTCCTGAACATTCGCGGCGAAGTCATCGGCATCAACACCGCCATTGCCTCCAACAGCGGACGCTATCAAGGGGTGGGCTTCGCCATGCCCATGAACACAGCCGTTGGCGTGTACAACCAGATCGTGAAGGGCGGCCGCGTCACGCGGGGGTCCATCGGCATCTCGCTGAATCGCTCAGACGATCCGGAAGTCCTGCGCGCCTATGGCGTTGACGAAGGCGTAATCGTGGCCGGGGTCCACGCCTCTGGACCCGCTGAGCGAGCGGGCATTCAGGTGGACGATGTCATCCTGGAAATCGCTGGCCGCAAGATCGCCAGCGGTAGCGCCCTCATTGATCAGGTTTCCTCTCTGCCTGTGGGCGATGAGGTGCCCATCGTCATCCAGCGCGACGGGAAGCGGTTGAACAAACGCGTCCTCATTGGGGACCGCGCACAGTTGTTTGGAGACCGCGCTCGGAACGGCTTGCCTCCACCCCAGGATTCCCCCCAAACCCCCACCGCCCCCGCTTCGGTCAATCTTGGCATATCCATCCAGAATGTTCCCCAGGACCGCCTGCGCGAGTGGAGTTTCCCTGAGGATCACGGCGTCCTCATCAGCCGGGTGGAGTCCGGTTCCCTTGGCGAGGCCGTCGGCTTACGCGCCGATGATGTCATTGTGTCCGCCGGCGGCCAGCCAATCCGCGCCGTTGAGGACATCCGTACCTATCGCGAGCGCCTTCGTCCCGGCGACGCCATTGCCTTCCGCGTCTACCGCAAGCTGGGGTCGCCACGTCCGGATACCACCACCTGGACCCGGTTTTTCGCCGCGGGCACCGTTCCCGGCGTCGCCACCCCGGGCGCCACTGGCCCTGCGCCTGGTCCTGGTGGCGCCCTTCCTGCGGCGCCCGCGCCCGGCCGTCAACCTTAGGCGAATTCCGTAGTAGCATAGGGCTTGGGATTCTGCTTCTGGCGGAGTCCGCCTTTTCTCCGGAATCGCAGCGATGGATTCACGACACCTACTCTTCCTCCGATTCCTGGGCACCGCTCGCCGGATGCTCCCCTTCTGTATCGGCGTTTTCCTCATGCTGGCCCCGGTTGCGCCGCCGCTTGCGCTCACCGCAGCGGCTACCCAAACGAAGGCCACGCCGAAGACCGGAAAGCCGTCTGCCGCCGCCCGCAAGCCCGCCGCCAGGAAACCATCCACCACGGCCAGGAAAAGCCCCCCTCGCAAGCCAACTACCACAACGCGCAAGCCTGCTACCACTGCCCGGAAAGCGACGCCTTCCAAAGCCAAGGCAAAGCGTACCCTCAGCAGGCGCGCTCCAGTCCGACGCACCACCCGCCGCAAACCTGCCGTGGCGGCAAAGCCCCGGGTTCCCATCCAACCCGCCTCAGAGCGTCTGGTAGAAATTCAGGCCGCACTCGCCAAAGCGGGCTACCTGCAGGGCGAACCCACGGGAAAATGGGACGATGGCTCCATCGCCGCCATGAAGCGTTTCCAGCAGGAGCACTCCATTCCATCCACAGGCAAGATCAATTCCCTTTCCCTCATCGCGCTTGGACTGGGTCCCGTCCGCGGTCCCGCGCCCGGAGCCGGATCCGTACTGGTCCCCACCGATACTGAGACCCCGGCCCCCACGAATCCCACGGCGGACCGCTAACCAGCCACCCCGCCAGTTCACTTTCGGAGAACACCATGATTATCGGAGTCCCCAAAGAGATTAAAGACCACGAAACTCGGGTTGCACTGGTTCCGGGCAGCGTTCGTTTTTTGCGCGCCGCCGGACACGAGGTGTTGGTGCAGGCAAGCGCCGGCCTGGGTAGTTCCTTCAGCGATGAGGAATTCCGCGCAGCCGGCGCGGAAATCGTCCCTTCCGCACAAGAGTTGTGGGAGCGTGCCCAGCTTGTTACCAAAGTGAAGGAGCCCCAGCCGTCAGAGTATCCGTTCCTGCGGGAAGACCTCATTCTGTTTGCCTATCTGCACCTGGCCCCCCTACCCGACCTCACCCAGGCCCTCCTGCAATCCGGGTGCGCCGCCATCGCCTACGAAACCATGCGCGAATCCGACGGCAGCTACCCGCTGCTGGCGCCGATGAGCGAAGTGGCCGGGCGGCTTTCCGTCCAAATGGGAGCCTACTACCTGGAGGCGCCCAACGGCGGGCGCGGCGTCCTGCTGGGCGGCATTCCCGGCGTCAAGCCCGGCCGGGTAGTGATTCTGGGCGGAGGCGTTGTGGGAACCAACGCAGCCAAGATGGCGCTGGGCCTGGGCGCGGATGTCACCATCATTGACCGCAACATCAATCGACTCCGGGAACTCGAAGACATCTTCGGCCCGCACGTGCGCACCATCGCCTCGCATCCCTGGGCGGTGGAAGAGGAAACTGCCGCGGCAGACCTGGTGATCGGCGCGATTCTCATTCCTGGCGCCTCCGCTCCCAAGGTGGTCCGGCGGGAAGTGGTCACCGCCATGAAGAAGGGCTCTGTGATTGTGGACGTCGCCATTGACCAGGGCGGCTGCGTGGAAACCGCACGTCCCACCACGCACACGGATCCCATCTACTTCGTGGACGACGTGCTGCACTACTGTGTCAGCAACATGCCCGCCGCGGTGCCGAATACCTCCACGCACGGCCTCACCAACGCCCAGTTCCCCTACCTGCTGGCGCTTGCCAACAAGGGATTCGCCAGAGCGGTCACTGAGAGCGAGGCCCTGGCCACCGGCGTGAACACCTACCGTGGAGTTTGCACCCATGACGGCGTGGCGGAAAGCCTGAAGCTCGCCTACCGCCCTCTGGGCGAGGTCCTGTACGCATAACCGGAATCCTGGCGAACCCGTCGCGCGGCCGGAAACGGCGCACTCATTGCGCGACGGGCGCCTCAACCTGACGCATCGATTCCCGCACCATCTGCTGCACCGCTTTCGTGAGGTCGGCAGGCAGGCGGATTTCCTTCTCTGCGCCGCCCAGCGCCTTCACCGCGTGGCCGATGACATCCCGGTTCAATGGAGACCGCCACCGGAACGGGTTCGTCACCAGATACGCCACGGGACTCGCGTTCCCCATCCGCAGCCCCTCCAGCGCGGCCGGGGACACCTTATCGGAAACCGGACTTCTGGCTCCCACAAACAGCACAAGGTCCGCCTGCGCCAGCCACGCCTCCCGATCCCGTAGCAAGTCCGCAAGGAACTGCGCTTCGCTGCCCACATTCAGTTGGTTCCAATCCACCAACCCGGGTTTCAATTGTTGGAAGGCCCGCCGAAGCAGCCGGAAGTCTACAATCTCGTTGTAGGGTTGGTCCAGGAAGATCTCCTGGTCCTCCAGACTGAAGGCCGTCAGGGCAACCTCGCGCACCCGTTCATCCTCGGCAATCCGCCGCAGCGCCGCCGCCAACGCGATCATGTTATTGGCATCGGTGAGCACCCCGCGCCAGGAGCGGTTATCCACATTCATCATTACCGCCACCCGGATGCCGTCCTCACGCTTGGCCACCGCGCGCTGCCGGGCAAAGGCCGTCAATTGCGGGTCAGTCGCCTCACCGGGCTTCAGCGCCAGTTCCGGCAGCACGGACCGCTCAGGCTTTGCCTTCACCTTCCATTCCTTCACGCAGCCCAGCCCCTCTCCATCGTCCACTGACACAAAGTGCCGGTACTCGCCCGCCCCAGTGGCCACTGAGCCGCTCACCTGCAGGAACTGGTTTCCGCTCTGCCGGAGGTTCGACAAGTAAAAGCGGCTGGCCAGGAAATTCCCGCCCTGCTTGTCGGTGAAGGGTTTACCGTCCAGATCCTTGGTGGGTACCGTCCACACCCGCACGTTGAGGAGCTTACTCTCTTTCACCGCCTTTACCGGAACGGTGACGACAAAAGGCGAGTGCATCTTGAAATCGAACAAAAGCACCGGAAACCCGGTACGTACCGCGCACGAGAGGGGCTTTTGCAGGTGCAACTGCTCGCGGATGGCATCCGTTGACAGAGCTGGCTGCCGCGCCCACGCCGCCCATCCCTGCATTCCGCCCGCCAGGCACAGCAGCGCGGCGAACACGGCATGGGGATAGCCGCTCCGTCTCCAGCCTCGCATTGCCCAGGATGTCCACATAGCCTTATTCTGTTAGACTCCCCGCGCCGCGTCCGATTTCCAAAATCGTATCGCTTCCGTATTCCCCGGATGCCGCCCGTGCGCAGCGCGCCTTCCACCGAAAGCTGCATCCAGCGCCCGCCGCCATCGCATCGAACCCAGGGAATGACGCCATTACCAGAAGACGAGATCTACGCGCGCATTGGGGACGAAGGCTTCGCCCGGCTGGCTGCGGCCTTCTATCGCCGCATTCCCGACGACAGCATTCTTGGCCCGATGTACCCTAACCAGGATCTCGTCGGCGCGGAACGGCGTCTGCGGCAGTTCCTCATCTTTCGCTTTGGAGGCCCGCAAGCCTACCTGGAAGAACGCGGACACCCCCGCCTGCGCATGCGTCACGCACCGTTTGTGGTTGACCAGGCGGCCCGGGACCGATGGGTGGAACTGATGGATCTGGCACTCGCGGAAGCCGACCTCCCGCCGGAAGCCGTCGCCACGCTGCAGCCCTTCTTTCATCACGTCGCCACGTTTCTCATGAACCGTGGGTCCACCCAGCCCGAGCAATAGAACATCGCCCGGCTAGCGGAACATGGCCCGGCTAGCGCGCCCGCCCGGTTTCCTTCAGCCAATGGTGGAGCATCGCCGCACAGCCTCGCGCCAGCGCATCCCGCCGCAGGTCCTCCACCGCCACCGCCATCTTGCGTTGCCAGTTGGGGTATTGCCAAGTGCTCCCTGGCAGGTTCTGTTGGTCCAGTTGCTTGATGAGGTCTTCCTGATTCACCTGGAAGAGTTTCGCAGGTGTCCGCGCCAGGTACCCGATGACGGCGTTGTGCAACTCCCCGGTGAGCTCTGGAATCTCGTGTGCGCGGCGGGTATAGTGGTCCGGCATCAGTCCTTCGGCAAACAGCGCGTCCAGAATGTGCTGCTTCAGGTCGCGGCGCGCGGCCCACTGGTGTTGGTACACAGCATGGTCTGGCAGCAGTCCGGCGTAGTCCCGCGCTTCGATGTCGCGGCCAATCCAGGACCCGGCAATCGTAGGCAGGTCATGCGTTGAGGTGGCCACCAGCGCCTCTGCGGGATAGTGCTCCGGCATCTTCATCGCACCGGCCTCATCCCGTTCAAAGAAAAACAGCCGGTAGCTGAGGATGCCGAATTTCTCCAACGTTTCCCGCGTGGCGGGTTCCACAGTCCCCAGGTCCTCGCCCACCACCAGCACCTGATTGCGAACGCTCTCTAGGGCCAGGATCCGCACCAGGTTCTCAGCGTCGTCGCGCACATAGGCGCCCTCGGCTGCCGAGAACCCCATCGGAATCCAGTACAGGCGGAAGAAGCGCATCACATGGTCAATGCGTAGCGCCCCGCCTGCCAGCATGTTGCGGCGAATGGACTCACGAAACATCCGGTAGGCGTCTCGACGATGGCGCTCGGCATGGGGAGGGGGAAACGCCCAATCCTGCCCATCCGGCGAAAAATCATCGGGTGGAGCGCCCACCCGGCATCCCGTGACAAAGAAATCCCGCTGCGCCCAGACATCCGCCCCGCAACTGTCGGTGGCCAGCGCCAGGTCGTGATAAAGCCCGATTTCCAGGCCCGCGGCCCGCGCCGCATCACCGGCTTCCTGCAACTGGTCAAACACCAGCCACTGCACCCAGCGATAGAACTGCACCAAGTGCTTGTGCCGGTTGGCAAACGACGCTACGGCGGGGGACTGAGGATCCTGGTACTCCCGCGGCCAATCCTGCCACACCCAGACATCCCTGTTCCGCTTGTGCATGTGACGATCCAGCGCACAGAAGGTGGCGAACGGCGTAATCAGGTCCTCCTGCGACGCGCACCATTCCAGGAACGCCAGCGCGCGGGGTGAGCGCGCACGCAATTCATGGCGAAACTCCAGGAAGCTCAGCGCCAGCATCCCCAGCTTCAGTTCCGCCACCCCTTCGTAATCCACCTGCTCCTTAAGCCGCAGTTGCAGGACACGCTGGCGGACGGTTGGGTCAGTCATTCGACGCTGCGCCCAAACCGCACGCTGGAACTCTGGCACACGCTCTAAGTCCAGATAAATGAAATTCTTAAAGTAAGTGCTTACGGGCAGATACGGGCTGGCGTTGTACGGCAACCGGTTCGCAATCAAGTGCAGCGGATTCAGCGCCACAAAGGCGCAACCGAGCTCTTCTGCCGCCCAGCCGCAGAACGAGGGAAGGTCAGTGAAGTCGCCACAGCCCCAGTTCCGTTGCGAACGCAAGCTATACAGGCTGACGCCCACTCCGGCGCACTTTCCGCCGTCGCTAATGCAAGCGGGTTGATAGGCCCGTTCCGGAGTCACAATCAGTTGGGTGCTGGCTGCGAACTGCCGCTTGCCGGGAAGTCCGCCCTCCACCGTCATGGTGTGGTAGCCCAACGGGGTTTCGGCTGGCAGTGGAATGCGCAGCCGCACGTAGTGCTGCTTTCCAATGCTGCAGGTGGCCAGCACTTCCATCCCGCTGGCGGCGTAGGTGTAGTCCGTGCCGCCACCCTCTTCCCAGTTCAGATAGACACGCAACGGAATGCTGGTGGATTCCGCTGGAAGGTTCACCCAGGCCGGGGCATCGCCCCGCAGTCCCACCACTTCCACGGTGGGCAGCGGCTGGGTCCATTCCGCCTTCAGCCTCTGCTCCACCGCCGCGCTCAGGCTGGCGGCATCCCGCGTGTCCACCCCTAAAGCGGCAAGGATGGCCTGCACCACTTCCTCAGACACCTCATGCTTTTTGCCGAAGATGTCCCAATAAGTTAGGTCTACCCCCCACAACCGGGCGGCCCGCTCCAGGGCAGCGGAATACTTCTTCAGGGGCTCGAAGCTAACGGAGGTGGGGTTCATGCGAAGGGGACTTTCCAATCTTTCATCTTATCGACCATCCGCGTGACAATCCCGTTTCCCGCCCTTCGCTTGCGCACCTATATCCCTTCCCCGGCAGGTATCCCTTCCCCGGCAGGTATCCCTTCCCCGGCAGGGAGCCACGCCAATCGCCGGGACAGGCTCACTCAGCCCGTCAGGTCCATGCGCACTTCGTCCAGACGCAGGAATTCCTGTACGTGGGGATGATCAAAGGCGTACAACTCAGGCAGCGTTCCACTAAACACAACACCGCCGTCGTGCAGAAAGACCACGCGGTCGGCCACTTTATTCATCAGGTCAAGGTCATGAGTGACCACCACCGAGGTAAGCTTCAGTTGGGTTTTCAACCGCAGCATCAGGTTTCCCAGGTGGTCTGACATGATAGGGTCCACCATCGTGGTGGGCTCGTCATACAGGATGCAGGCCGGTTGCGCAGCCAGCGCGCGCGCGATGGCCACCGCGCGCTTGTACCCCGTGGAGATATCGGCTGGGTAGAGGTCCAGCGCATCCTCCAGGTCCACCATCCGCAGCAGACCGCGCACCACATCCATCTTGTTGCCCTGGTCGTAATCCTCACGCAATTCCAACGAAAAGAGAATGTTTTCGCCAATGGTCAGCGAATCGAACAGCGCCCCGGATTGGAACACCATCGTCACCCGCTTCCGGGTTTCCCGCCATTGGTTCTCAGTGAAATCGCCCACATCCTGGTAGCCCACGACGATGCGGCCCGCATCCGGCTTCAGGAATCCCATGATGTGCTGCAAGGAAACGCTCTTGCCCACGCCAGAGCGCCCGATAATGGCCACCGTCTCCCCGTTGTCGACGTGAAAGCTCACGTCGACCAAAATGGGCCGGTCGAACGTCTTGTATACGTGCTGGAATTCCAGGTAGTGTTTGAACGGTTCGGCCATGATGGGGATGCCCGGAGTCGGGAGGCCACCGTCCCCGCGACGCCACTCTCCCTATTGTGCCCCGTCCCGGGCCGCTTTCCCAAACCGCGAACCGCGCGCACGTTCGCGACAAGGTGGCTCCAGCGTTTCAACCCCTCGCAGCGCAGCCAAATATTCCTGCATCGTGTTCACATTCCACAGGATCCTTGGGTCGGTCGGCTGCGCGGTGTGGTAGGACAACGCGTCCAGAAATCGATGCATGGACGGGGCGCGCACCGCTCGGGCGCTAGCCGTCCCCCGTCCTTCGGGCTCCAGGGCAGCCTCCAGCAACCGCTCGAGCCCCGTCGCGGCGCGGGCACGATACACCGCGCACAGCGGATGCAACTGCCCGTCCGTCGCTTGCGAGA
>JALOKO010000198.1 GCA_025456495.1 Bryobacterales bacterium
AGGGTGGCCACAAACGCATCCAGCTCCGCCAGGCGCCGCTGGCAGCGACCGCACAAAAGCAGGTGAAACTCCACCTGCTCACCCTCCATGCCCTGCAACTGGCCAAGGGCATATGCCTCCAGGGAGTCTTCACCCGGATGCTGCTCCCAACGCTGGGACATTGGCCCAATCCTTTCCGAGAGGCGGCCAAACAGCGCGTCGCCACTAACTTGGTCGATCCAGCCGTTCATCCAAGCCGATACGGCCATCGGCGGTGGTCCGGGCGGGAGCCACAAACCACTTCCAACTGGGAAGACTGCGCAAACACCCGCTGCCCAAGGGGAATTCACCCCGGACCTGATTGTACTCCCTTTCTCCACGCGAGGCAATGCGCGCGTCCGATGCTTGAAAGGCGTCGAGCATTGACCGTGAAGGGCTTCCGCGACAGCGCCAGCCGGATGAGATCACAGCGCCAGCCGGATGGGATCACAGCGCCAGCCGGGTGGGATCACAGCGCCAGCCGGGTGGGACCGCAGCGCCAGCCGGATGACGCCGCCGCGCCTGATCTGCTTGGAATCGCTGGCCGGGAGGGCATCAATAGCGACGCCAGCCATCCTGCGCTTGATATCCAGCATGGGATGTCCAGCATGGGATACGGGAGTCCTGGGGTCGGCCCCTTTGCGCCTCAATCCGCGCGAGGCAACCATAACGCTTCGTGGGCGCTCCCGCTAACTGGCCGCGCTCTGGTAGCGCGTGAGCACTTTGGGCCGCAACTGCCGCTTTCCCAACTCGCTGAAGCGCGCCTTTGCCCGCGACTTCAGTAAGCGGAACTGGTTCATGCTTAGTCCCATCTGCTCACAAATTTGCTCCTGCGGCATTTCTTCGATGTAGAAGCGTACCAGCACTTCGCGGTCGCGGGGGCTGAGTTCGCTGAGGATCTGGCGCATCAACCGCAACCGCTCAGCATGCAGCAAACGCTGCTCAGGGTCCGCCATGCGGTGGCCGCCCTCAACCTCCATGAACACCGGATGCTCGCGACGACGCAGCATGGCGCGCTCAATGTAGTTGGCAATCTGGCGCCGCACCACCGTGCGAATATAGCCCAGCAGGCTTTCCGGGTTACGCAGGTCGTCCCGCATAATCGCCTGTAAGACGATCAGAAACGTGTCGTGGACCTTATCCTCAATGTCCGCGGTGCCCAGATGCCGCACCAATTGGAAGCGTATGCCACGGTTAAACACCTGGTACAACTGCTTCTTTGCGTCGTCATCATTGCGGCGGATGCGCACAACAATCGCTCGGAGCAGGTCCGTGGTGGGAAGCGTGTCGCAGATCAGATCCTGGTCGACTTCGCGGGGATCGTCGGCTTCGTCAATGTCAACGGTGCTCTCTGAGCGGAAGGTTCGAGCCGCCTGAGCGGCGCCCTGCCCCGTGTAGCTTTGCATACGCGCATACTCCTCAGTCCGAATGGCGCACGACACCTGCAGCCTTTAGGAATGAGGGGAATCCCGCCACGCCCGCCAGGAACGTACGTGCAACTCTTGGATGGACCTCGCCTATCGCAGCCGTACTTCAATCACTACGCGACCGTGAAGGTGGGATTCTCCGCGACGGGAGAAAGGGAACGCGCTCCAGCCAGATGCCGTGCCGGGCGCAACAACGATGGGGCCATCGTCCTGAAGGGAAATACTTAAGCAAAATCCCTTACAAACAGGACTATAACAGATTTGTCTCTCTGATTCCCAGGAATTCACAAAAGTAAATTACCAGTACACATGACATGTCAATCAAGTACGCGCGATGCAATGCCTCCCCGTCCTGCTTTCCGCGCGCTGAAGATGAATTCCAGATTATATTGTCTTTTTAATCAGGCACTTGCAGCGCTTCTACAGCCACAACCGGTTCGGTTCGCCAGAATCATTTTCCGGCAAACTTGACTCGTCCTCAGCGCGAGGAACTCGGTGTGTCGAAATATTGGCAGGGCAGTTTATCCAACGGTCTATGGTGGCCGATTAACCGGCACTACCTAAAGCACCACTCTTTTGTGGGTCTGGTCAGACTCGCGGGCGGCGATCAACGTTTTCACCACGTGGAAGATCTCTTCGCGTTGAATGAGCATGGGCTGCCCAAGGTAGGTCTCCTGGAGAAAATCCACGAAGAGGGGAAGCGGCGGGCGGCGGAGGGCGGGTTTCTCCAGCGCTTTTCCCCCCTCACTCAGCAGCATCAGGCCATCCGCCAGCCGGTATTCCAGGATGCCCTTTGTGCCCACCACCCGCAGGCGGTCATCTCCATGCGAGTTGGCGGAGTCTGGACGGTGGTAGTCCATGGAAAGGGTGGCCACTCCGCCATTCTCCAGGTGCATCACGGCGCCACAGAGATCCTCCATCTCCCCGTAACCGGGCGCCTTTACGTTTTGCTCGTAGGAGTAGACGGCGGTGAAGCGCAGCCCGCTCACCCAGTGCATCAGGTCAAGTTGGTGTACGCCAATCCACAGCATGGTGCTGCCGTAGAGTTCGCGGTTCTTGAACCAGTCGGGACGGCTGCCGAGCTTATAGGACTTCTGGCCGGACATCAACAGCACTTCGCCGATAGCGCCCTCGCGCACCATCATGCCCATGGTGTAGAGGGGCGGTTCATAGCGCATGGGCAGCAGGCTGGTGAATGCGATTCCCGGCTGACTGACTGCTTGGCGCACCGCCGCCAGTTCCTCACCATTCAGCGCCACCGGCTTCTCGGCAATCACGTGGCAGCCCTTGGCCACTGCGGCCAGAATCACGGCAACTCGCCGGCCGTTTGTGTTGCAGGCGCCCACCACATCCAGTTGCTCACGATCAAGCATTTCCCGGAAGTCATTGTAAATGCGGGTGTTCTGGAACTCACGCCGACGCCTTACCCCGTCTACGGGCACCGTATCGCGGGCAATCGCCACCAATTCCAGGTCTGGATGTTGGGCCGCCACGTCCAGCACCAGTCCGGGATGGCCCTCCAGGCCCACCACTCCCACACGCAGTTTCCTGCCCAGACGCGGCCAGGCAGGGGGATCCTGCTGCCTGGGGGCAGCCTCCTGCGCGGCCATCACCGGTGCACTCGCCATGCCGCCGATGGCGACGTGCGCCGCCGCAATGCCGGAGGCAGCGCGGGTGGTGGACGCAAACAGCTCGCGACGGGACACCGCCGCCGGACCTGGGTCGTCCGGCGTGGCGCTTCCCGGCACGGCGCGCCGCAGGAACCCGGGGACAGAATGGGAGGATGGCATGTCCCGATTCTCCGCCAAAGCGGCACATTGCGCAACGAACTGGGGTGGAGAGCCGGGAATGGGGCAGGGACCGGAAGCAGGGGAGCCCACTTGACATCAAGCCACTCATATTTAATACTAATGAGTGACTAAGTATCGGACAGCAGCGCCAGCAATCCTCCCGAGCCCGGAATCGCCTTTTGAGACCGGAACCGGGCGGCTTCCTTCCCGGAGAGCACCGGACTGCGGAAGCGCGTCGCTGCCGGAAGGATTTGGGCTGAGGAAGGAATCGGGCAATGAGCAAGATTATCGGCATTGATCTTGGCACCACGAACTCCGTGGTGGCGGTGATGGAAGGTGGCACCCCGGTGGTGATCCCCAACCAGGAAGGGGCGCGAACCACCCCGTCGGTGGTGGCCTTTACGAAGAACAACGAGCGGCTGGTGGGACAGGTAGCCAAGCGCCAGGCGGTGACCAACGCAGAGAACACGGTTTACTCCATCAAGCGCTTCATGGGTCGCCGGTACAACGAGGTCACCGAAGAGAGCAAGCGCGTTCCCTACGCGGTCACCACCGGAGACAAAGGTGATGCGCGCGTAGGAATTGGCGACAAGAAGCTGGCTCCGCCCGAGATTTCAGCAATGGTGCTGGGTAAGTTGAAGGAAGCTGCGGAGGCCTACCTGGGCGAGAAGGTGAGCAAGGCCGTCATCACGGTGCCCGCCTATTTCAACGATGAACAGCGCCAGGCCACCAAGGACGCCGGGCAGATTGCGGGTTTGGAGGTGATGCGCATCATCAACGAGCCCACCGCCGCCGCGCTTGCCTATGGACTGGACAAGAAGACCAACGAAACGATTGCCGTGTACGACTTTGGCGGCGGCACCTTTGACATCTCCATCCTGGAGGTGGGCGACGGGATTGTGGAGGTGAAATCCACCAACGGCGACACCCACCTGGGCGGCGACAACATCGACCAGATGCTGATTGACTGGCTGATTGCGGAGTTCAAGCAGGCGGAAGGCATTGACCTTTCAGGCGACCAGATGGCGCTCCAGCGGTTGAAGGAAGCGGCCGAGAAGGCGAAGATTGAGCTTTCCACCACCATGGAAACTGAGATCAACCTGCCCTTCATCACCGCCAATCAGACGGGTCCCAAGCACCTGTTGCAGAAGATCACCCGGGCGCGCTTTGAGCAGATGATTGAGCCGCTGGTGCGGCGCTCGCTGGAGCCCTGCAAGCAGGCGCTGACTGACGCCGGCCTAAGCCCTTCGGACATCCACGAAGTGGTGCTGGTGGGCGGCACCACGCGCATTCCCAAGGTGCAGGCGGCGGTACGCGAGTTGTTTGGTCGCGAACCCAATCGCACCGTGAACCCGGACGAGGTGGTGGCCGTAGGCGCAGCCGTGCAGGGTGGCGTACTGGCGGGCGAAGTGAAGGACGTGCTGCTGCTGGACGTCACGCCGCTGTCGCTGGGCATTGAGACGCTGGGCGGCGTCTTCACCCGGCTGATTGAGCGCAACACCACCATCCCCAGTCGCAAGAGCGAGGTCTTCTCCACGGCCAGCGACAGCCAGACCAGCGTGGAGATCAAGGTTTTCCAGGGCGAGCGCGCCATGGCTGCCGACAACCGGCTGCTAGGCGTCTTCCAACTGGTGGGCATTCCGCCAGCGCAGCGCGGTGTGCCACAAATTTAGGTCACCTTTGATATCGACGCCAATGGCATCCTGAACGTGAGCGCCAAAGACCGCGCCACCAACAACGAACAGAAGATCACCATCACCTCTTCATCGGGCTTGAGCAAGGACGAAGTGGAGAAGATGGCCAAGGATGCCGAAGCCCATTCGGGGGAAGACCGTCAGCGCAAGGAACAGATTGAGGCCCGCAACCAGTTGGACTCCATGGTCTACAGCACGGAGAAGATGCTCAGCGAGCACCGCGCAAAGATTTCCGACGCCGACGCCAAGAACGTGGAGACCGCCATCCAGGAAGCCAAGGACGCCGTGAAGGACGGCAGCCTGGACAAGATCCGTGAGGCCAACAACAAGCTCACGCAAGCCAGCCACAAACTGGCCGAAGCAATGTACGCCTCGGCCAGCCAGCCTGGCGCGGATGCGGGCGCGGGAACGGGCGCGGGGAGCGCCAGCAGTGGCAGCACGGCGGATGCCAAACCGGACGACAATGTCGTCGACGCCGAGTTCGTCGATGTCGATGAGAAGAAGTAGCGCCACATTGACCACGGCGGGCGCGGGCGAGCGTCGGGGCATGACAGCACCGGGCCGTCGCCCCGGAATCGGCAAGGGAGGCTTCCGTGGAAGCCTCCCTTGCCACATCAACCCGGGAACGGTAGCGGGCGGCGCTGTCGGAACGCCTTAGCAATCCGGCAAAGGCCCGTCTACACAGGAATTAGCCATGGCCACCGAAAACCATTACGAGACGCTGGGCGTGGGCAAAAAGGCCAGTGCGGAGGACATCCGCAAGGCCTACAAAAAGCTCGCGCGCAAGTATCACCCTGACCTGAACCCGGGCGACAAGGTGGCCGAGGACCGCTTCAAGAAAGTCCAGGAGGCCTACAACATCCTCAGTGACGCCAGGAAGCGGGAGATCTACGACCAGTACGGCTTCTACTCAGACAACATCCCGCCGGGCGGCGCTGCGGGCGGTTTCCGCGGCGCCCCGGGGATGGACTTCAATGGGTTTGACTTTGGCGACTTCGCAAGGGCAGCGGGCGGCGCGGCCGGGGCTGGAGGCTTCGGCGCCCAGCCTGGGGGAGGCGGCTTCCGCGACCTGTTCGAACAGTTCTTTCGCGGGCAGAACTCCGGCGGCGCCACGCAGGCGCCGAAGCGGCAAGCAGGCTCTGACCTGGAATACGCGCTGGATATTGACTTCTGGCAGGCAATCCGCGGCACGCAGGTTCGCCTGACCATCAGCCGTCAGGAGCAGTGCGCAGCCTGCGGCGGAAGCGGCTCAGCTGGAGGCGCCGAAACCATCTGCGGGCATTGCCATGGCAGCGGGACCGTGGAACAGGCCGCGGGTGCGATGCGCTTCCGCGTGGCCTGTGGCCAGTGTGGGGGAACAGGACGCCTGCGCAACGTCTGCCCGGCCTGTCGCGGCGAAGGGCGCGTGAGTCGGCAGGAGATTGTCGAGTTGCGGATTCCCGCCGGAGCCCGCACCGGTAGCCGTTTGCGCATTGCGGGCAAGGGAAATGCGGGTGCCGGCGGTGGGGCAGCCGGCGACCTTTACATCACCACCCGCGTGCAGGACCATCCCGTCTTTCAACGCGATGGCGACGACATCCTGGTACAGTTGCCGGTTAGCATCAGCGAGGCCGGCCTGGGCGCTCGCGTGGAAGTGCCCACCATTGACGGAAAGGCTACCTTGCGCGTCCCGCCCGGCACGCAGAACGGACAGAAGCTACGCATGCGGGAAAAGGGCGTACAGAATTCCAAGAGCGGACAGCGAGGCGACCAGATTGTCGAGATCATCCTGCGTGCACCCGACACCCGCGATGAGCACATCCGCGACCTGCTGCGGCAATTGGGCGACGCGGACCGCGAAGACCCTCGGCGCGACCTGTGGGCAAAGGTGTAGGCTGATAGGGTTGGGCCTGCCCTTATCCGGCGCACGCGGCGCGTAGGCATTCGCACAGGGATTCGCATAGGGAATCGCACAGGCATTCGCACAGGCATTCGCACAGGCGTTCGCACAGGCATTCACAGAGGCATTCGTACAGGGACTCACCGCATGGCGAGAAAGAAAGACAAGGCGGCGTACATGATCTCCTCGGTGGCTGAGCAATTCGGCATCCACCCGCAGACCTTGCGCCTGTACGAACGCGAGGGCCTGTTGTCTCCCTCCCGGAGCGACGGCAATACGCGCCTGTACACCGATGAGGACCTGGAGCGG
>JALOKO010000199.1 GCA_025456495.1 Bryobacterales bacterium
CCGAAGAGATCGCCATCACCCGCAGCCTGGGCGACGGCGAGCAGAAGGTTTTCACCATCCGCGTCGTGCTGTCCTCGCTGCTGTTGCGCGACGCCGTCATGGAACAGTTGCGCTACCTGCTGCCCCTCTCCCTGTTCGCGCTGGGCCTGGCCGTCGTGCTGGCCGTGTTCGTTTCCAATCTTTCCACCCGCCAGTTGGTTCGGGTGAGCGAAGCCATTGACCGTGTCGCCGCCGGCGAGCAGCAGAAGTTGCTGGCGGCTCCTGTCGGCACGGGCTTCAAGGAATACGACATCGTGCAGTCGAAGCTGGAGATGCTGGGCCAGCAGATTCGCGGCGCCAAGCAGGACGCCCTCAGCTTGCAGGAAAGCGTTCGCCAATTGCTCGCCCGCACAGAGAAGGCCGTCATGCTGTTTGACTCAGCTGACTCGCTCATCTCAGCGGGAGAGAACGTAGAACCCCTCCTGAACCGCAGCCGCTTTGAACTCATCGGCAAGCGCATGGGCGACATCTTTCCGTCTACCACGAAAGCCGGTGCGCTCATCGTTCGCGCCGTTACCCTTAAGAGCCCTCTCAAAGACCACCTGGTGACGCTGGATCGGCCGGGGCTTGACCCCGTGAAGGTTTCCCTAAGCGTTGAGCCCATGGACCAGTTCGCCGGCTGGGAACGGGTGGGCACGCTGGTGACCCTGCGCGACGCCGAAAGCCACGCCGTCATCCAGTCTCAATTGGACGTGTCCAGCCGCCTGGCCGCCATCAGCCGCTTGACCAGCGGTGTCGCCCACGAGATCAAGAATCCGCTCAACGCCATGAACCTGCACCTGGAGGTGCTACGCGGCCACCTGGACCCGGAACAGGAGGAGGCGCGCCGTTCCGCCGCCGTGATTGCCGATGAAATCACCCGCTTGAACCGCGTCGTCAACACCTTCCTGGACTTTACGCGGCCAGTGGACTTGAAGCCCGTGAACGTCGACCTCGCCTCCATGGTCATCGAAACCGGCAGGCTGCTGGAACCGCAGGCCAAGGCCAAGGGCATCCGGCTGACCGTGGTGCATCCGCCGGGTGCGCTGTTCGTTCGCGGTGACCACGACCTGCTGAAGCAGGCGCTGCTAAACCTGACCTCGAATGGACTGGAGGCCCTCGGCAACAGGGCCGGGTCGCCGGATGCGCCTCCCTCCTCCCCACCAACTGCGAATGGCATCCCAGCACCCCCGCGACCGGGCCACCTGGAGATTGAACTGTCGCGCCAGAAGGATGACTGCCTGCTGCGGGTAAGCGACAACGGCGAAGGCATCCCCCCGGAGATCCACGAAAAGATCTTCCAGCTTTACTTCAGTACAAAGAGCAAAGGACGCGGCACAGGCATTGGCTTGGCAATGACCTTTCGCATTGTCCAGTTGCACAGCGGCACGGTATGGTTTGAAAGCGAACCCGGCCTGGGAACCACCTTCTGGATGCGCTTTCCCCTGGCCGGAGCGCGCCTCAGTAACGGCGAAACCCGTGGCCCCTTGGCCTTGGAGGACGACAGTGGGATGATGAACACAGGCGGCGTATCGTGAAGCATCTCTCTGGCAAAGTGCGGTTCCTGGCAGGCGCGCTGCTGGCTGTTGCGTTGCTGATGGCCGGATGCACCTCCCGCAATCCGGTGCGCGCCAATGTGCCCGCCACCACGTCGCCGACGGCAACTGTCCCGGCAACCTCCATCCCGGCGGGGAACGCCTCCGCCGACGACCCAGCCTCCGGGTCCGCCACCTCCCCACGCCCCACAGACGAGCCAACCCTCGGGGCGGAGCGCATCATCGTCCCCCCTCTGGCCCCGGGTGAGGTGGTCCGCAAGGAGCCTCGGCCAAATCGGCCACCCTCGCCCACCCCATCCGCCGAACCCATGAAGTCGCCTCGGCGCCCTCAAGCCGGACCCGCCACGCGCACCCCGGATGTCGATCCCCCCGCCGAGCCCGAACCGGCACGCACCGAAGCCCGCCCGCCAGCCCTGAAGCCGATGATGACGGATTCTGAGCGCCGACAGTTGGGTCAGCAGGCGCAGGGCAACCTGGAACGCGCCCGTCGCAACCTGGCCAATCTTCAGGAAAGTCGCCTTCCCGACACCGAACGCACGGTTTTGCAGGAAGCCCGTAGCTTCGTCGCCCGCGCGGAGCAGTTGCTGCAGTCTGACCTTGCCCTGGCCAACAGCCTGGCCGAGCGTGCCGCCATCCTCACCCAGGAGCTTCTGCGGAAACAGCGCTGAGGGCTGCGCGTAACTGGCTATGCCCTGCCGATCGTCGCGCGCACAAGCTCCACCATCCGCTTCTGCAAGCCGTCCACCGTGCGCATGATGGAGCCCACTTGCGCTCGTGCCCGCTCCGGCTGGGAAACCACCGCACGCAGCCTTTGCCACAACTCCTCACCGCTGGTTTCGTCCACTTCGAAAAACCAATCATCGGCGCCGAAGTCGCGGTACATCTGGCCCTTGCAGGTGTCCGTGGGCTGACGCACATAGAACGCGGGCGTCCCGTTTCGATAGGCAATCAGCGGCGAGTGGCACTCCATGCTCACCACGGCGGCCGCTCTGGCGTACACCGATGCCGCTTCATCCGGCAGCCAGAAGCGATCCATCCACACCACCTGCCGCCGCACATCCTCAGGCAGCGGATCCACCAGAACCTGCTTGGCCAGTTCCACCTGGTAGGTCATCTCCGGGCAAGCCAGCACCCGATTTCCCGTCTGCCGTACATACGCAACCATCATCTCGCGCAGCTTGGCGTGGTCCTGTTCCGTGGTGCGTTGGTTGATGGCGTCCCTGATGTCATCCGCGGGCGCCCGTGGAACCTGATGGATCCGATAGTAGGGCGTGTAGCGAAGGCGGGGCACTACGCACACAAAGCGTCCCTCCCGCAGCCCGACCTCACTCAGATAGGCAGTCGCCTTGGCGTCATCGCGCAGGTGCATTCCCAATTGGGCATCGGGGCCGAAGTCCAAAGCGGGAGTCTGCACCCTCTGGGCACGCAGATACTCGCGGGAGATGGTATCCCGGCAGAAGAAGAACGCCGCGCGATCCATCACGTACCGTAGGCTGGCGGGTAGATGATCCGCGGGCAAGGCGGCCACCTTGGCGCGCAGTTGCCGCAGCGTGCCACCCTCGGGCTCGCGGTCGTCGCCAATGCCGGAGATGGGGTCAGTGCTCACCCCGAACACCCCCATCGGCTTGCCGGTCGCCTTGGCAAAGGCGAGGGCGTGGTTGCTGGCCGGGAAGCCGGAGCCTGATCCGCTCAGGTAGAGGTCAGCCTCTTCCCAGGCTCGCGCCAGCTCATCCGTGGTGGGTTTCCCCGTGGCGTCCACGCTTCCTTCCACGAAACGAAGCCCTGGATATCCCTGCACCAGAAGGTCACGCGACCCATGTCCCAGCCCGTTCGGCCAAAGCGTGACCTCCGCTTCCGGGAAGTGCTTCCCCAACAGCGACAGCGCCCCGGGGCTATGCCCGATGTCGCCAATGTTCACGCTCTGCCACGAACTCCGCAACAGGATCTGCGGCCGTCTGCGCGATTGCGCGCGCAAGGCGCCGATGCCTACCCCGGCAACACTGCCTAACCCGGCAACACTGGCCACCATCAGGCCATCGGAAACGAAAGAGCGGCGCGAGCGAAGCATCGGCATGTGAGGACCTCAGGGGCTAGTAGCCGCCTTCATCCTAAGCAACGTCCAGGGCTTGGCGCAATGGCAAAAGACGCAATGCCGCCGGTGACCATGTTGGTGGCGGTGGCGGCAATGCCCTGGCTGTAGGCCGCCATTGCAGGGGGTTTACTTTCAGCTCTTCAAGACGGGATGCGCATCGGCATCCTCTGTCGCTGGGGGCGCCGTCCCCCGTGGCGCCCGCAGTTCCGGCAGCACCAGCCCGCCGGTAATCAAGCGCGCCTTGCGGTTGAAGGTGAGGTAGCTGAAGGCCCACTGCACAAACACCAGCAGCCGGTTTTGGAAGCCCACCAGGTACATCAGGTGAATGAACAGCCAAATCAGCCATGCCAGTGGCCCGTCAAAGTGCAGCCTACCCAGGTCCGCCACCGCCTTGTGACGCCCAATGGTGGCCAGGCTCCCCTTGTCCCAGTAGGCAAACGCAGGGACGGGCTTGTTCCCCATTCTGGCGGCAATGGCATGGGCTACGTACTTGCCCATCTGCATCGCCGCTGGCGCCACACCCGGCACCATGGCGCCATCCGGTTGCTTTACGTGGGCCAGGTCACCCACCACGTAGATGTCGGGGTGCCCCGGCACGTTCAGCGTGCCGTCCACCATCACCCTTCCCGCACGATCCAGTTCCGCGCCACACCGTTGCTGCAGCATCCGCCCCAACGGGGACGCCTTCACCCCGGCCGCCCACAACACCGTGCGACACGGGATGAACTCCGGCCCGCGCGGACCCTCCACGTGCAGGCCTTGCGCGCTGATGTCCACCACCTTCAGGCCGGTACGGGCGCGCACGCCCAACTGGATCAACGCCCGTTCAGCCTTTCTGGAAAGATCATCGGGATACACCGGCAGCACCTTGTCGGCGCCTTCGATCAACAGAATCCGCGCGCGATCCGTCTGGATGTGACGGAAGTCCCGATGCAGGGTGTCGCGGGAAATCTCGCCCAACGTGCCCGCCAGTTCCACGCCCGTTGGTCCCGC
The DNA here is from genome assembly GCA_025456495.1 of Bryobacterales bacterium. Lineage (GTDB taxonomy): Bacteria > Acidobacteriota > Terriglobia > Bryobacterales > Bryobacteraceae > JACTMJ01. Next base: position 4,660 of record JALOKO010000199.1, read on the forward strand.
CCCAATCACGGCAAAGGTGAGCCAGCTCAACTGCTCATCCAGGTCCGTTTCGCGCTCGGCTGCCTCAAAGGCCAGCAACACACGCTTGCGGATTTCCGTGGCGTCCTCAATCGTCTTCAGGCTGGGTGCGTAGGGCTCCCAGTGATCGTTACCGAAATACTGGCCGCCCGCCCCGGTGGCAATAATCAACGAATCATAGGCAAGGCTGCCCGTTTCCAGATGCACCTGCTTGCGCTGCGGGTCAACGTCGCGCACCTCGGCTAGCAGCACCTCCACGTTGCGGTTCTGCTTGAAGATCGCGCGCAAGGGGTAGGCGATGTCGCTGGGGGACAATCCCCCCGTTGCCACCTGGTACAGCAGCGGCTGAAAGAGATGGTAGTTGCGACGATCCACCAGAGAGATGGACACGGGCTTCCCCCCCAGCGTCTTTGCGGCGTTCACGCCCGCAAAGCCACCGCCAACAATCACCACACGGTGGGGCAGTTGTGCCATCGTTCCATCCTCCTCAACTGGTTGGATGCAGCAATTCCGCGGGCGCACTACGCACCCGCGAATTCTTTGCACATCCTTGGAAGGAGGCTTGCTTGGAGGGCTCGCGGCAGCCGGTTAGGCAGGCTCTTTCCCCAGGCCCATTTGCCGCAACAGGATGTACTCGGTAAGGTTCTCTGCGGTCAGCAGCCCCAGCAACGAATCCTCGTGCATCACCAGCGCGGCGCTGCCCGCGGCGGCCACCATCGGCATCGCCTCGGCCAGATCCATGTCCGGATCCACCCGCATGAAGTCGCGGTCCATGTGCCCTGAAACGTAGGCATCGGGGCCGTCCTGCGCCAGTGCGCGCAGCAATCCCTGCCGCCCCAGCATCCCCGTCACGCGATCTCCCAACAGTACCGGGAAATCCTGCTGGGTGGTGGCCAGCAGCAGGTTGGCGGCGTCGCGCAAGGTTTGGCCATGTTCCAAGGTCTGGAACTGCGACACCATCGCCGCCCGCACCGGCACTCCCTGCGTCACGCTCTTGCCGATGGACATCGCCCGCTCCTGCGATGCGCCCAGGTACACAAAGAAGGCGATGAACAGCAGGAAGATCTGGAAGGTGATCAGGGCGTAGAGGCCCATCAGCACCGCCATTCCAGTGCCAATCCGCGCCGCCAACCGGGTGGCCTCCACCTCAGGCCGGTAACGCGCCAGCAGCGATCGCAAAATTCGCCCACCGTCCATGGGCAAGGCGGGCAGCAGGTTGAACAAACCTAGAATCAGGTTGCCCAGGGCGATTCGCTCCACCAGATTCGGTGCGCTAGCCTCCATGGCCTCCTCAAAGGGCACCATCTGGCCAGTGGCCGCCAGATACCCCAACAAGGCGCCAGCAATGACGAAGTTCACCGCCGGACCCGCAATGGCGATCCAGAACTCCTCCCGCACACCGGGGTTCTTTTCCAGCCGCGCGATGCCGCCAATGGGGAACATCACAATCTCCAGCGTGCGAATCCCATAGCGGCGGCTTACCAGCGCATGCCCGAATTCGTGTAACAGCACACTCCCAAACAGGGCCGCGATGAACAGCGAGTTGGCCAGCGCGGATTGCCTTCCGCTCAGCCCGAAGGCCACCAGAAAGGCGAACAAAAGCAGGAATGTGAAGTGGAAACGAACCGGAATACCAAACAATGACCCCGCCGACACAGTGCCGGCAATACGCTGCGCGTCGGGTCGCGACCGGGGGGTGGGGGTGCTTTCCATACCTGCTTCCATTATCGCCACCCGCACCCCGTCGAGGGTCGCGCACATCTCGACACCACCACCGCCACCATCCCCCAACCGCCGTCTAGACGGTGGTCTCGTCAGCGAACGTGGGCTCCAGCAGTTCCACGTAGTCCGGACGGTCCGATGCGCTCTGATGCAGGTACGCGTTCAGCACCTCACCATGGAACAGCAGGAACACCCCCGGCATCTGGAAGCCATCCCCTACCAGCATGCCCACGCCGTGCCGCTTCATCACTCCCGCCTGGAACCCGCGCAGCCACACCTTCCAGCCGAACAACTGCCCCAAGCTCCCGCGCGTCAGGCCAAAGGCGCGATAGAGGGCGCGCTGCGGATCGCTGATCCGTGGCAGGTCGCCCATCCCATACTTCTCAAAGAATTCCTTCGCCTGCTGCTCGTTCCCCATGTGAACCAGGGCAATGCGGGTACCCGTCTTCTCAATCTCCTCGCGCTTTTCTGCCAGGTCCGCCAGGGCTTCGCGGCAGAAGGTGCAGCCAAAGTGGCGCAGGAACACCAGCAGCGTGGGCCAACGCGTGGTCATTTCCGCCAAACTAATCTCTTCTGACGTACGCACGCGCAGCGCCATCTTCTGGATCTCGGGCGACTGGTAGCGCTTTCGGCCCAGGCTGAACTGATGAGCCTCATGCAGGATCCAGCCAAACGGACCAATCCACAAAATGTCGTGGAAGAAAGTCACCCA
>JALOKO010000200.1 GCA_025456495.1 Bryobacterales bacterium
ACTACGCCGCCACCTGGGGCAGTGTGACGCCCCTGGGCAGGGTGGGCTATCCGGCGGATATCGGCAATGCGTGCGTCCTGTTGTGCTCCGCGCAGGCAGCATTCATCAGCGGACAAACCGTGTGGGTGGATGGCGGGGTGTTCTCAAAGCTCATCTGGCCAAGCAACCTGCAGGAAGTGTAGCGCGGCATCCGGCAAGGCGGCCGGCGGGTCAGCCCCGAGGACACTCCATGGGTGAGGGCGCCATGAAACCTGGGACGGGCTGGCGCGGCGACAAAGCGCTTGCTGAGCATCGGGCGACAACCCTGGCGTGGGCCGTGCGCCTTGCTTGTGTGCTGTTGCTGGGCAGCGCGTCGTTGGCGAGTAGCGAATCAGGCGCCTGGCGCAAGTATGTGGCGCCGGGGCTGGAACTCTATTCCAATGCAAGCGCGGAACGTGCTCTTCAGGTGGCCGCACGCAGCGCCGAACTATTGGAGGATTACCGCCACGTCGGCTTGCTGGGCAACAGAACGCAGGGCTCTGCCAGCGCCCATCGCAAGCCCGTGCGGCTGGTGCTGTTTGCTGACTTCGCCAGCTATCTGCCTTACCGGATCGCCGCCGACGCACCCGCTTTTCACATCGGCGGATCGGGAACTAGCCTGGTGCTGCTGCAGGATCTTGAGCAGGACTTCAACCAAGTGCTCGCCCATGAGTTCTTCCATGTGTACACTGACCATGCCGGGCTGCGTTTGCCAGTTTGGGCAGCCGAAGGTCTAGCGGACTATTTCGCCACCATGCGGCGCGAAACTGCGGCCGACGGGGCGCGCTGGCTAGTGATTGGGGAAGCGCTGCCACGGCACCTGCGATCACTGCAGCGTGCTGACGCTGCCACGATTGACCCCGCTTCGCTGTTGAACATCACCCACGAGAGCCGCTACCGGGGCGGAAATCCTGACGCCATGGATTTCTATGCCCATTGCTGGCTGGTGGCGCACATGATGATGTCGGACACGCGCTGGAGCGCGCAACTTCCCACCTTCCTGGAAGTGCTGCGCGATCGCACCAGCGAGCAGGCTTTCCATCTCACCTACGGGGTGGATCTCAACACGCTGCGCGACGCCATTCAGCAGTACCGGAAGGGGCAAGGCACCGCAGAGCAATCGGGGGCGACAGCCGGGTTTACGGCCAGACGGGTTGCCGCGCCCGCCGACACCAGCCAACCAAAGTCGCCCGCCACAGAAGTGGAAATGCCTGATTGGGAGCTGAGGTTACTATTGGCCGACGTGCTGGCGTATCGAGGGCGCCACGATGCGGCCTCCGCCCGATACCTCGTCTTGCGTGCTGAGTTCCCCGAAACCCCTGAAATCCACGAATCGCTGGGGCACCTGGCGCTGGTGCGAAAGCAACTCAGCGAGGCAGCCCAGCACTTCGCGGAAGCAGCCCGATTCGGCAGTACGAACGGTGCAGTGTATTTCCTGTTGGCCACCTTGCGCTGCGGGATGCAATCGGAGGAAGCCAGTTGCATGGAGTGGCTGGAAGCGGCATTGCGCTTCAATCCCGGCAACGCTGAGTTCCGACACTACGCCGTCGATTTTGCGCTGAACATCCGCCAGTTCAAGGCGGCGCTGGACTGGATGGCCAGCGCCCCGCCGGTGGAGCCTTCCCGGCGCTTCGACTGGCTACACAAGTGGGCCTACGCGCAATACCACCTGAACGATTTCGATGGCGCCCGGGCCAGGATTGCCGACGCGCGTTCGCTCCCCTTGCACGCAGGCCAGCAGAAGATGTTGCGTGACCTGGAACGCGCCATCGCGGACCGCGAGGAGTTCACGCTGCAAATGGAATTGCTGCGTGATGCCACCCAGCAAGGTGACGAGTTCCAGAGGCTGGCCCTGTCGCGCATCCTTGAGAACTTCGCCCGTCACCAGAACGCGGTGCTGGAAGACGGCAGGCTGCATGAGATCCGCTGCGAACCATCCCATCTGTTTCTGTTGGTGGATACCGCCTCAGGACGACGCCGTCTGCGGGTGCAGGATCCTATGGACTTAATGGTGCTTCGTGGGTCGCGCCGACTGCCGGAACTGGAACTCACCTGCGGACCCGCCGCCGATACGCCCGTCCGCGTGGGCTATGTGTGGAATGAAGGACAGATGGAGGGCGCCCTGCGCGTGCTGCAGTTTGACCCCGCCAGAAATCCCTGAGGCTCCCTTGGGTAGCGCCAAAGTACGATCCGCATGAGCGAACAGACGGCCTGTTCGCGCGTGAACAAAGGAACCCGCGTGCGGCAGCTTGCGGGCGATCCGCACCAAAGCCTGTGCCCCTTGAGAGGAATGCATGACCTTCAACCCGAACGACAGCGCGGCCATCACCCTACCCTTGCTCTCGTCTGCTACCACGGGAAACCAACGCGGCGCTTTCAGTATGATGAGAGGCAACTGGCAAGTTTCGTCCCTGGCCCCCGCGGCCAACCGCCCTTCCCGGAGAGGCATCCAGACCATGAGTGAAGAACGGCTACCGGATTCCGGACTCAACGTCACGCAATTGCTGCATGGTTGGAAGAACGGCGATGAGGGCGCGCTGGAAGCGCTCACGCCGATTGTCTACGGCGAGCTGCTGCGCATTGCCCGGCGCCAACTTCGGACGGAACGCAATGACCACACGCTGGCGCCTACCGCACTGGTTCACGAGGCCTGGATGCGGATGCTGCACCAGAACCGGGCGGACTGGCGCGACCGCACCCACTTCTTCGCACTGGCCTCCCGCTTCATGCGACGCATCCTGGTGGACTACTCGCGGAACCATAAGGCGCAGAAGCGCGGTGGCGCCTTGGCAAAGATCCCGTTGGATGAGGGGATGGATGTCGGCCAGGCCAAGGATGCGTCCATCAGCGCGCTGGACGATGCGCTGACCGCGCTGGCGGAGTTCGATGAGCGCAAGGCCAAGGTGATTGAGTTGCGCTACTTCGGCGGGCTCACCGCCAATGAGATAGCGGAATATCTGGAAATCTCAGTAGCAACGGTGGGCCGTGAGTTGCGCATGGCGCAGGCATGGCTTCATCGGGAGATGTGCGCAACGCAGTAAGTGGGAAGCCGTGGCAGGGCTGGCAGGCAATGGACGCAGCACGTTGGAAACAAGTCGAAGAGCTCTTCCACCAAGCCATCAACGTGGATGACCGCGCGCGCACCGCGTGGCTGAAGGAGCGTTGCGCGGGAGACCACGAACTGCTTGAGGAACTCACGTCACTGCTGCGTCACGAGATGCCGGCTGAAGAGGAGATTCGGCATCTGGTGGCGCACGCCGCCCAACACCTTGAGGTTCCCGCGCGACGCAAGGCCGCGCCTGGAGTGGGGGACAACGTAGGCCCATACCACCTCATCAAGGAGATTGGCAGCGGGGGCATGGGCGTGGTCTTCCTGGCCATGCGCAATGACCCCCAGTTCTTCCAGACGGTGGCTATCAAGATTCTGCGGCGTGAGTTTGACGCCTCCATCCTGGCTTCGCGCTTCCTGCGCGAACGACAGATTCTGGCCACCCTCAGCCATCCCAACATTGCCCGCGTTCTGGATGGCGGAAGCACTGAGGATGGCACACCCTATCTGGTGATGGAGTTCATCAGCGGCAAGCCCATCACCGCCTATGCTGCCGAAAAGCAATTGGGGATTGAAGAGAAGATTCGCCTGTTCCAGAAGGTTTGCGAGGCAGTGCAGCATGCCCATCGCAGCCTGGTGATCCATCGCGACCTAAAGCCCGGCAACGTGATGGTGGGCGATAACGGGGAACCGAAGCTACTGGACTTTGGCATCGCCAAACTGCTGGGTCCTGAGTTGCTGCCGATGGAGCTCCCCCCCACCGAGACGCAGTGGCGATTGATGACCCCGGACTACGCCAGCCCCGAACAGCTACGCGGCGAGCCGCTCACCACCGCCACCGATGTCTACAGCCTGGGCGTCTTGTTGTATGAACTGCTAACTGGGGAACGCCCGTTACGCTTCAAGACGAGAGACCCGATGGAATGGGTAGAGAGCATCTGCAGCCGCGAGCCGGAGCTGCCCAGTAAGTGCAAGACGCTGAACCCCCGTGAGCGGCGACTTCTGCAGGGCGACCTTGATCAGATTGTCCTGAAGGCGCTGCGCAAGGAACCCGAGCGACGCTATGGGTCCGCGTCGAGGCTGGCCGATGATCTGGAGCGCTTCCTGAATGGAGAGCCGGTGGAGGCGCATCGTGGCACGGTGCGCTATCGCACGTTTCGCTTCGTACATCGTCACCGACTGGTGTTCAGCATGGGCATGCTGGTGATTATGGCGCTGGTGGGCGGCATGGCCACCACCACCTGGCAGGCGCGGCAGGCTGAGCGCAGGTTTCAGCAGTTGCGCGGGTTTGCCCACGCCGTGGTGTTTGAACTGGATGATCGCATCCGCGCTCTTCCCGGCTCCACGGAGGCGCGTGGTGCGCTCATCCGCACCTCTCTGCGCTATGTCGACAACCTCTCGCGCGACGCGGGCGGGGATGCCGAATTGATGGCCGAACTGGCCCGCGCCTATCGCAGGATCGGCGATGTGCAGGGCTCTCCGTTCCAACCCAATCTTGGCGACACAGCAGCAGCGATCGTCAGCTATCGCAAGGCAGTGCAACTTGGATTGGGCGCGCAGGAGGCTGCTCCGCGGAACCTGGATGTCCTGCTGGAAACCCCGGAAAGCCAGTTCGCGCTCGGGCGCATCCTGGCGCATTCAGGCGGCTTGCGTGAGGCGTCGGAGCTCTTTCAAGAGGCCACCCGGCGCGCTGAGCAATTGGCGCGCGATCACAGCTACGATGCGCGGGTGACTGACCTCCGCAGCCGGGGTGCGATGTACCTGGGCGATGTCCGCATGCTGACCGGCGAACCCGAAAAGGCAATGGAGCACTACCGGCTGGCGACCCTTTTGCTGGAAGCCGCGGACGCCACGGATCCGTCAACCATGCGCGAGATTGCGCGCGCCTATGCTCGGCTTGCCGATGCCCGCGCCGCCACCGGGAATCTGCGGTTGGCCGTTCAACAGTATGAACGAAGCATCGAACTGCGCCGCACCTTGGCGCGGCGTTTCCCCCAGGACGATGAGCATCAGCGGGATCTTTTCAACGCCTATATCTCGTTGGGCTCCTTGTGGGGCGCCCCCAGGGCGTTAAGCCTGCGCGACAAAGCGATGGCGCGGCAGTGGTTCGCCAAGGCCTTGGTGATTGCCGAGGATCTGGCGGGCAACGACCCTGCCAGCACGCGCGCTCGCGTGGATGTTGCATTTGCACGCGCGCACATGGCCGAATCGCTGCCGGAGGCGCAGTTGGAGGATGCGATCCGGATGATGCGGGACTCGGTTCAGATCTTCGATGATATCGTCGCGGCTTCGCCGAAGAACGTTGGGTACCGGCAATGGCAGGCGCGCCGCTATGACGGGCTGGCGCAACTGCTGCGGCAGCGGCGCGAGGATCGAGAAGCACTCAGCGCATGGGAGCGAGCCCTGGCCATTCGCCGCCTACTGCTGGAGGAAGAACCGTCCAGAATGGACCTGCAATTGGAACTCAGCGCAGCCGCCTGCGGCATGGTGGGCCTGCTGGCACGCCTGGGCGACCCGCGTCTGGAGGAAGCCGCAGCGGAGGCGCAGCGCCTGCTGGTCCCCCTGGAAAACGGTCCGCGCACGCTGGGCGCGCTGACGCAGTGCGCGGAGTGCTACGAAGCGCTTGCGCTGGCAGCGCAACGCCTGGGGCATGGGGACCCCGCGGTGTGGCGGAGCAAAGCGGCCTCGGCCTGGGAGACCTGGCGGGAACGGGGTGTGGCCAATCCCTACACCTTGGCTCGCCTGCGCGCTTTGCAAACCAACCCGACTCGGATTGCGGCGCGCCGTGATTAGGCTTCGCGCCACAGGATGCCAGTCTGTCCAGCACCGTCGTCATCCAAACAGTTGGTTACATCCCGTTAGTCGCCGGTGTTGGCGTCGCCGGTGTTGGCGTCGCCGGTGTTGGCGTCGCCGGTCTTGCCGCACGGCATCGCGGTTCGTTACGCTAAAGACGCTGCATGCCTACCCTCAGCCGCATTGGTGTCGCCATTGAAAGTGATCTGCTGGATCGCTTCGACAGCCACATCCAGCAATTGGGCTACCAGAATCGCTCAGAGGCCTTTCGCGACCTGATTCGGAATGCGTTAACGACCAAGGCCATCGAAGACCCTGACAGCATTGCGATGGGGACGCTCACGCTGCTGTATGACCATCACACCGGTGGCCTCAGCGCTCGCCTCACTGAGTTGCAACACGAGGCCGAAGGCATCATCCTCTCTACCATGCATATCCATGTCACGCACCACTTGTGCCTGGAAGTGATCGTGCTGCGAGGACGAGCTGGCGCCCTGGAGCGCTTGGCCGGCGGCATTGGCAGCCAGCGCGGAGTGCTGCACGCAAAGCTGGTGATTGCTGCTGCGGGGGACGTGCCATGATCGTCGGCGTGGGGGTTGATCTGGCGGAGGTGGACCGGATACGCCAATCCTTTGAGCGTTACGGCGTGCGCTTCCGCGACCGCATCTACACACCCTTGGAAGTGGACTACTGTGAGCGGAAAGCGAACAAGTACGAACGCTACGCTGCACGTTTCGCTGCCAAGGAAGCCGGGATGAAGGCGATTGGGACGGGCATGCGGGGCGGCGTCCGCTGGCAGGACTTTGAAGTGGTGAACCTGCCATCAGGCAAGCCCACATTGCGCTTCCACGGTAAGGCCGCCGAATACGCCCAAAGGTTGGGAGTGACGCGGGTCGCGCTGTCGATGACGCATACCGCGGCCACCTCACTGGCGCACGTCATTCTGGAATCTGCGGACGCGACTCCCGCCGACCTGCCCTGACCTCCCCTGCGCCACTGTCACCCTGCCCCTGCGCGTTAAGATAGCGGGCAGGAAGAGTTTCAATTTCATGACAGCGCATCGAAAGCATTCAGCGTGACTACCAGCCTGATCCTGCTGCTAGGCGGCGTGGGCCTCTTCCTGTTGGGCATGACCTTGCTCACCGACGGGCTGAAATCCTTTGCCGGGGATTCCCTGCGAAGGGCACTGGTGCGCTTCACGGGAACCCCGGCTACGGCGTTCAGTTCAGGAGTGCTGGCGACCGCGT